>NZ_JBIWEX010000003.1:0-232522 GCF_044762745.1 Psychrobacillus sp. NPDC096426
AGAAGCTGACTTCTTGGGACCATTCGGGCTTTAGCGCTGCCGCAGCACGAATATCATTTGCAATTCCTAAGCGACGGAAATGCTCCATGGAACGTGCATTTGTTGTTTTCGCACGAGGGCGTAAATGTGAAACTTCCTTACGTGGTTCAACGATGACCACTTTTATGCCACGTAAACCTAGTTCCATCGCTGTAGAAAGTCCAACAGGGCCCCCACCAACTACTAGCACTTCAATTGAATCAGAGAAAAAATCTACCTTTTGAAAAACTGACATTATTCATCTACCCCTTACATTTTCATAATGCCGCTTATGACATTTATTCTTGAACATTGAATACGATCATGCGAATTTCTGACATCTCTTCTACAGAAAATCTTGGGCCTTCTCGTCCTGCTCCACTCTTATCGATTCCACCATATGGCATAATGTCTGCACGATATGCTGATGTATCATTAATAATTACGCCACCAGTGCGTATTTTCTTCGCTGCTTTCCATGCTAAGTCAACATTTTTCGTAAATACGCCAGCTTGTAAACCGTATTCAGAATCATTTACAAGGTCAATTGCATCATCAAATGTTTTATAAGGAACGATAGATGCTGTTGGTCCAAATACTTCTTCACATACTACTTTCATGGTTGGCTTCACATTCGTTAGAATCGTTGGATACATAATCGAACCTTCACGATTTCCACCAACAATGACTTTTGCACCATCACGAATAGCTTCTGTTACCCATTCTTCCACACGTTCCGCTTCTTTTAAGCTAATCATTGGTCCCACGTCAGTTGCAGAATCTAATGGATTACCAACAACTAGGCATTTCGTTGCTTCTTCTATTTTTTGTGTGAACTCTTCCATAATTTTTTCATGTACATAAATACGTTGAACGGATACACAAAATTGACCTGCTGAACCAAATGCTCGTTTTGCTAATAATTCTGCTGCTAAATCGATATCCGCATCTTCATGCACAATATTGCCTGAGTTGTTACCTAGCTCTAATGTTACGCGGTTGAAGCCGCTATTTTTTTTAATTTGTAAACCTACAGATGGACTACCTGTGAATGTCACCATTTTTTTGCCTGGATGCGCAACTAAATAATCACCAATTGTACTTCCTGAACCGATTACTAAATTAATATAGCCACTTGGTAAACCCGCTTCTTCTAATAATTTACATAAAAGAATCGCTGTTAATGGCGTTGTCGATGCTGGTTTTAAAACGATTGCACATCCCGCAGCTATTGCCGGTGCTACTTTATGCACAACTAAATTTATCGGAAAGTTAAATGGTGTTACCGCTGCAATAACACCAACAGGGACACGAATATAAAGACCCATGCGATTTTCTGATCCTGGTACAGCATCTAATGGTATTGTCTCACCATGAATACGTTTTGCTTCTTCTGAAGCAGTTTTAATAACTTGTACTGCTCGATTTACTTCGACAATTGCATCTTTGATTGGTTTACCAGCTTCTCTAGCGATCAATCGTGCCATCACATCGACATTTTTCTCAACAAGCTCGGCTGTCCGGTTTAATATTTCGTAACGTTCATGTGCTGGAAGAGGGCGATTTTTCATCGCCTCATTTGCCGCATCAACTGCTTGATCTACATTTTGCTGACTTGCAACTGTAACTTCGCCAATCACTTCATCCGTAAACTTGTCATACACTTTCATTTTTTGTTTGGACTCTAACCACTGCCCATTAATATACAGGCCTGTTTCGTGCTTAAGTGCTGTAGTCACTCCAACCTCTCCCCACTTAGTTAAATAATTTTGATTCTAAAAATTCACCAACATCTGTTCCGATGTTTAATTTTTTTGCTTCTTCATATACTGCACGAGCTGCCATAATATCTTGAATCGCTGTACCAACTGATTTAAATAATGTTACTTGATTTTCGCTTGTTCGCACTTTATGTCCTGTAACTAAAGCTGGTAACACGGTTACGATAGATGCATCGTATTTACCTTCTTTAATAGCTTCGATTACATCACCTGATTCTTCTTCCAGATGTTTTGTATCGATAACAATTCCATCTGCCTTTGCAAATGTATCCGTATCAATTTCGCGCATCAATGGCATTGTAGAACCAATAGAGTTTACATGTACGCCAGGGCTTACCCATTTACCTTGGAACGCTACATTATTACCTTTTGTGGAAGTGTTTGTACATACATTGATAATATCTACGCCTTCTACTGCTTTCTCAGGTGTGTCCACCGCTTCGATTTTAATACCAAGTTTTTCACTCATTTCAATTGCGAAGGCTTCACGACGAGCAGGTGTTGGACTGAACACTTTGGCAGAATCGATTTTGCGTACTGCACATACTGCTTCTAAATTTGTACGTCCTTCTAAACCTGAACCAATTAAACCGATCGTTTTTGCATCTTCACGTGCTAAATATTTAGTTGCTAAACCTGTCGTAGCACCTGTGCGAACCGCTGTAATATATGCTGAATCCATCATTGCTTCTAAATCATTCGTCTGTTGGTTTATTATTCCGATTAAATAACGGACACTTGGACCACCTTTAAAGAATACTTTAAAACCTTGATAGCCACTTTCATTCATTACTGCTGACATAATACGATAGAAACCATCATTGCCAGTACGCATGTTCAAACGTGGCGGGTTCTCTGTATGACCGTTATATTCTTCAACAAGCCCTTTTTCAATTTGATCAATAATTGTACGCAAATTGATAGCTTGTTTTACATCTTGCGAATTTAATATTAAAGTCATTTATATCACCCCTTTACTGTAGTTTTTTCTAATGTCGCTACCGGATTACGACCGATGAAGAATTCGCGATCGCTCTCTTCAGTTACAGGAATACCCGATTGAATAAGTGCGTTGCGGATTGCAGACATCTGTGAAGCGTTAATCTTCATTGTTGGTTGACGTAATGGTCCACCATTGAAGCCATTTAACCAAGCTGCATACTTCCAAAGCATACGGTTAACTAGACCAGCACCGTCAGAAGATGCCATTAATTTACCAACTGCTATACGAGCAGGTTGCATTTTCCAATATTGCTCATATACTTCGTCAATCTTTCCTTCTTTCATTTTGTTAAATAATAACGGTAAAGTATCTCCGTACATTTCATAGTTACTAGTACCCATCCATTGGATTGGAATAATATTTCCAATTGCGAACGCATCTTTTTCTAATGGTGTTGTTACAACTACTTCTTCATTGAATAATTGGTAACATTGAGTGAATCCAGCGATTAGTGGCATACCACCTTCTGCTTTGATGGAAACGATGTTTGGCACATCATCAATGAGTTGGCGGATCACTTTTGGATCGATAGCTGCTGGATGTAAGCGTTCGAAGTTCCATAATGGTACTGGAAATAAAATAATGCCGACATCTGTTGCTTCCGCGAATCTCTTAGTATATTCATAAACACCTTGACTGTCTTCAGGATAGAAGTTAGCAGGATAAGACAGTAATACTAGGTCAACTAATTCTTCCACCGCTTGAACAATTTCGATATTTTCTTCTAATGTATTAAAGCTCGCATGGTGAATGAGTTGAAGACGACCTTGTGCTTCATCTGCCACCCATGTTGCAAATTGGATATATTCTTCTTTACTCAATGCTAGTTCGGATACTAATAACGTACCAGTGAAGCCTAATTCGATACAACGACGTACGTCATGACGGATCCCCTGTTCGTTTAATGCTTTTAAGTCTGCTGTGAATGAAGGAATGATCACATTTGCAAGACCGTCTAAATTTTCCTTCGCCCATTTTCTTGCTTCTGCTTTCTGATAATATGCCATTACTATGACTCTCCTTTTTAAAAATTCTGAAAATATATCACATCTTTATCATATAAAATGTTCCTTATAATGTGAAATACACTAAAATTATGCTCGTAATAAGAATTTCTTTTTACCAAAATGAAATACGTCATTTGTAAGTTTAGTAAACTTATACTTTTACTAGACTACTCGATTCTGTTTGTTCCACCGCTACCTTAGATGGCGATGATTCAATAAGTAAAAATGAGCATAAGAATGCGACAGTTGCTGCACCGGAGCTGATAAATAATGGCGCTGTAAGCCCAAAAGTATCTGCTGCTATACCACTTATGATTGGATTTAAGAATCCACCAAAGAATTCTCCGATGCCAATCGTTAATCCTATAGCCGCCCCTGCGTATTGAAATGGCACTGATTCAGTAGGAATTGCAGACATTACTAAAGCAGCGACACCTGTACCTGAAGAAAAGGCGAATACTAAAATAAGGGTAAGCGCTAATGAATCTACGTATATTAATACAAGTGGCGTAAAGATAGAAAGGAAACCGAATGCAAGCGAAATAGGTTTTCGTCCGATTCGATCTGAAATCGCTGGCACAATAACACCGAAGAGCGCAAAGCCGGCACCGAACGAAGCCATCACGATACTCATCGTTGATGCTGATACACCTTTTACATTCACTAAAAATAACGGTCCATAAATGTTGAAGGCCATAATGTATGTCATAAAGGCACTGAAAATAACAATCGATAACCAAACGTTACGATGTTTCAACATTTGCTTAAAGTTAATCTTCTCCTTAGGTGCCAACGACGAAACTTGTGTAATTTTTGCTTGATCTGGATTTTTGACATACTTAAAAATGACGAACGCTAAAATAACTCCCGGAACGATGGTTAAATAAAATGCTGTATGCCAATCAAATGCATTCGCTAACGCAACAATTACAAGCGGAGCTAAAAAGCTACCGAACACCGCATTCCCTGTATTCATAGTAAATCCCGAGTTAAAACCACGGCGGTTTTCGGATGATTCCACAGTCAAAATTGATTGGGTTATTGGAACAATTGGACCTTCCACAAGCCCCATTATTAAACGTAAAACAAATAACATCACGAATGATCCAACTAATCCATGCAATAATGAAACCACCGAAAATAATAAGACGAATATTGCTAAAACAGCTTTTTTGCTCTTTGCTTTATCTGATAAAATCCCACCTATTGGGCCTGAAATTGACCATGTTATCGCCAATGCTGCACTAACTAAACCGATTTGTGTATTCGTTAAACTAAAATCCTCTTGTATAAATGGTATAAGATAGTTAATAGCTAAACGATCAAAGAATACAAACCCGATTGAGAAGAAGAAAATCATCACTAATTTATTCTCATAACTCCAAAATTTCTTTTTTTCCATTATGAACACCCTTCCTTAAAATCATGTATTGTCCTAGATAAACATAAAAATACGATGATACCGAGATGATTAGTAAAAGCTTACTACCGTCTGGATTCCTACGAGCAATGAGAAGATCTAATATACAAGCGACGGATTGACACACTCATTTATAACTCGAGGAATAGGAACTGATTTGTGGCGTTAAATCAAATTTAATTTCAGAATATTGAAAATATTTTTAGCGTTTTGTTTCATTAGCTTCCTTATTTAAATATTAATAAGAGCCTAAGTTCTTTTTTTGTTATAAAACTTTGGCGTTTTTTTAAAGATTAAGAGCCTTCCTTCATTGAACTTGGAATTTTCATCCCCCATGAACTAATTGACTTAGAAATATCATCCCAAATAATGGTTTCAGCAGAATCATCTACCATTCTAGGCATCTCAGCACTTAATTCATAACGGTTACCAAATGCCCAATAATATGCATAAAGATTTGCCCCTGCTGCATGTCGCCCTACTCCGAATTCTAATTCCAAACCATAATGTGCAAGCATATCAAGGGCACGTTTCATATGATCAATATTTTCAAAGCTGAATGCGATATGGTCAAGTGATTCTTTATCGCCACCGACACCACCCATGAACGCTAATTCATGATGATAATCACGAATACGAGCCCATACAGCACCGTAAACGCCTGGTTTTGGCATGAAAATATCAGACATTCTAAAGTCTAAAGCTTTTTCTAAAAAGAAAGCTAACTCTTTTGGATCTTTCACTTTTAAACCTAAATGATCTAGATCATGTGGTCCTGCTCCGTGAAATGTACGAGCTGGTGTAGCTGCTGGGTTAATATATGAAACTGATTTATTAGCAATTGTTATTAGTTCCATACGCAGTGGAATATTAGCACCCGGAATATCAAAGCCAATGCCTTTTAATTCGCCTGGTTCACGATCTGTAAATTCAGATACTTGAATACCATAATCTTCTACACGTTTTTTGTAATGGATTAGATCATCCTCATTATTTACAGTAAAAGCATAGTGTGCGATGCCTGTACCGCCTGGTGTTAATGCTAAATCGTAATGATGATCGAAACCACAGCCCAAATAATACGTATCACCTATTTTATCCATTTGTTTCAAACCAAATGCATTGACATTATAATCAAGTGCCTTGCCGATATCTGGAACACGGAGCTCCGCGTGTGCTAGTCTTTCAATTCCCATTTATTAATCCTCCTTTTATTTGAACATTTCTAGTAGCTCGAAGATCACTGAGTAATCAGATGTCGT
This sequence comes from Psychrobacillus sp. NPDC096426, assembly GCF_044762745.1. Classification (NCBI taxonomy): domain Bacteria; kingdom Bacillati; phylum Bacillota; class Bacilli; order Caryophanales; family Bacillaceae; genus Psychrobacillus; species Psychrobacillus sp. NPDC096426. The sequence goes on from NZ_JBIWEX010000003.1 coordinate 6,492, forward strand.
ATCGATATAAGCATATTTACCTGAACCATCATAGAGAGGTCCTTCTTGTATTGTTGGGAATCCTAAACTATTGAATAACTTCACTTTTTCATCTAGATTGTCGACTATAAAAGCAATATGATGCAGACTTTCTCCATTTTTCTCTAATTGTTCAAGCCAAGTACTTCGGGAATCTTTATCCGGCTGAATTAACTCTACTTGAATATGAGGAGTATCAATAAATGTAAAGTGACTGCGTCCAATTGCTTCCTGTCCTTTGTATGTAGCCACTTTGTTAGCTGCTTCAAATCCAGAATGGAAGATTGTTAAAGACTCTGCACCTAATAACTCACACCAAGCTTTTTGAGCTTCACGAATATCTTCAACAACAAGCGCAATTTGGACAATTTTATTTGTGCCAAGTAATGCTTTTCCTTCATATTGGTTATCTCCAGAGCCTATTGATAATGGATCTTCTGTTTTGGGGTCTCCATCCTTTAAAAGTTCGATAAGCGTTTTATATTTCTCACGTGTATCTAAAAATGCATGGTTTCCTGTGTTTAGATAGTCTTCCGAAGTTATAGTATCTAATAATTTTGTGAGAGAGTTCATCGCTTTTTCATCATGGAACAAGAAACCTATCTTAGTAATTTTGCTCGTCTCGAATTTCAATTTTTTTTGTATAGATCCGGTCAATACTACCACTCCTATTTCTCTATTTATCGAATATGTTTAAAAGAATCTAAGCATACACGTTACCGTTTTTAGCCTCCCTCCCCAATCTTTCGGTTAAAAAACACCTTAATACATCATTTCACTACACAATTTTGTTATATTGCGGAAAGTGTTTCATTTCAAGCTCGTTTAGAAATAATGCAATGGATGGATTAGCATTTTCCTTTTTCCATGCAACTCCGATGTCTACTGTATGTTTCCAATCCATAATCTCGATACAACGAATAGATGGATTCGCATAGACATGTAAATGCTTCGGTAATATCGCTACACCTAATCCCGATTCAACTAGCATTAATACCGTTTCAATGCGTTCAGTATGCATGGAGATATTAGGTAGCGAACCATGACTTGCAAAAAGTGTAATTAAATGATCGTATCCATGAGGAGATTCTTTGCGATCAAGCATTACAATTGGCTCGTTTGTTAATTCTTTAATAGAAATACTCTGTTTTTTGGCAAGCGGATGATGCTGATCGATAAATACACAATATGGTTGGGAAAACAAGGAGTGATACTCCCATTCTGCTCGATCCTCTGGCTTAAATGACATGATAAACGCAATATCAACATCATTATTCGTTAGCTTTTCAATGACCTCTGCTGTTTGATAATGGTTCATACTGATTTGTACACTTGGATATTTTTCACGAAAACTTTTAATAAAAGAAGGCAAGAAATTCTTAACCGGTGCATATAAAAAACCAATGCTTAAGTGACCAATTTCACCAACAGCAGCTTTTTTGGCTCTATTAATCGATTCCTCCGTTTTTTCTAACAGTTCGATCGCGTCATCCAAAAAAACTTTGCCAGCATGCGTTAATCTCACGGAATGTTTATCACGTTCGAATAATTTCAAGCCCATCTTTTTTTCTAAACTCGCAATTTGCTGACTGATTGCTGGTTGTGCCACAAATAATTTTTTAGCTGCCTGTGTAAAATTCAAATGTTCTGCAACAGAAATAAAATAACGTAACTGACGTATTTCCATAACCTCCTCCTTATGGGACTCTTATTTCAATTATTTTTTATTTCCAAATCATTTCGGATTCTATACAAAACACATTATCCGAATACAGAAGCTAACAAATAATTAATCATAAGGAATTATTAGTAATCATTATTCGACCATTGCTACTGCACGAACAGAGCCCGCTGTACCGCCTTTAACTTTAATTGGAAAGGCACAGAACTTAAAACCGTGTCGTACTGGCACTTTATCCAGATTACCTAACTTTTCAATGTGATAATACTCTTTTTTACGACCCATGAAATGCGCAGGGAATAATGCTTCTTTATTACCAGCTTTTACGTCCGCTACCATTGCACCGAAAGGACGGTCAAATGTGTACGTATCAATCCCCATCAATTTGACCCCTTGTTCAATTAACCATTCTGTAGCTTCACCTGTCATACCAGGTTGATCTTGAAGATATTTCTCTTCATAAATATATTTGTCATAGCCTGTCATTAATAAAACGATATCTCGCGGTTTAATTGTATAGTCGATTTCTGCAAGTGATTGCTTTAAATCTTCGACTGTTATACCGCTTCTTGGCTCTTTATGACGCAAATCTAAAATAACGCCATCTCCATAAAAGTCTTCTAACGGTAACTCATCGATTGTTCGAGACGGCTTCCCCTCTGTAATTGGGCCAAAATGAATCGGAGCATCACAATGTGTCCCAATATGTGTAAATACTTCTGCACTGACACTTTCAACAGCTAATGCTAGACCGTCCTGAAAATCACTCGGCGCAATATTTAGCTTCTTCGCTAAAAGCTCTGCTTGCTCTTCGCTAGTGGAGAGTTCAACTTTTGGTGGCCATGGCTCTGCAAAATGATTGGGTTCCCAATAAACACTTAAATCATACAAGTTCAATTTTCTTTCCCTCCAAAGACTAAAGTTTTAATAAAAAGAAAGGTGTTACTAATGCAATGTCGTAACTCCGCCCACATATTAAAACTATTCATTAATTTCTTAATGCTGTTACCTTTTTAATACCTAACATTTCACGCGCTTCGTCTGGCGTTGCAATTTCATAGCCTAAGTCTGTTGCAATGCCTACAATACGTTCAACGAGCTGTGCATTACTTGTTGCTAGTTCGCCTTTTCGGAAGTAGATATTATCCTCAAAGCCTACTCGTGCGTTACCACCAAGTAAAAGGGATGCAATTGTAGCTTGGTGTTGTTGAGCTGCGATTCCCATTGCACCAAAGTATGCGTTTTGTGGTAATTTACGTACTAGATGTGTGATGTTTTCCATGCTAAAGTTAATGGCACCTTGGTTGATTTTTAACATTCCAAATACGAAGTTAAATGATAGAGGACCATCAAAAAGTCCTTCAGGCGCTAAAATGTTGACTACATCTTCTAATTGCGCATGGTTAAAGATTTCTAATTCTGGCTTGATGTTACGTTCTTTCATCAATGTCGCAGCATTCCGTAACCAGTCACGATCCCAAAGCGTTGGCTTGATCATGTCTCCAACATACGCTTGCATCAGACCACAATCTAAAGAAGCCATCTCTGGATAAGCGTCTAGCACTTGTAAACCATCATCAATATGCGTACCCGGGATCATCGCTGGTGCTGTAGAGAATTGTTGTATTATATTAGTTTTTGCTGCTACTTCTGCTTTAATCTCTTTGAAAACGTTCACATCATTTGTTGGAACCCCTTTTGAATCGCGTGCATGAATGTGTGCGATTGCAGCACCCGCATCATAACAACGTTGAACTTCACGTGCAATTTCATTTGGTTGTTCTGGTAATGCAGGGTTTGCTTCTTTACCATGGAAATTACTTGTTGGTGCAACGGTTATAATAATTTTCTTTTTAGCCATCTTTCATTCCTCCAATTTTTTATAGCGCTTACATTTTACGTAATAGATACTGGTTCAAGATGCTTTACTAATTCAGTCTTTATAAACTCCGGTATTGACACTGATTTACCAGTATCACGATCAACAAAGACATTTGTTAAACTACCTTTCGCAACTGGCTTCTCTTCTTTATAAAAACCGAATGATAGTTTATAAGACGAATTACCAATCTTCGTTACGGAAACTTGCGCCTCTAATTCATCGTCATATTCGATTTCTCCCAAATAGCTACACTCTACATGTACACGTGGCATGTCTAAGCCCGATTTAAAAATTTTTTTGTATGAATAACCGATACGTCTAAAAAAATCATGATCCATTATTTCGAAGTACTTAAAAATCGAACTATAATGAATACGTCCTGACATATCAGTATCAACAAACTGAATACGAATTGTCTTGGTAATCATTGAACTTATTTCTCCCCCTTTGTTTTAGTAAATTAGTTTTGAAGTAGTAACACTTTCTTCAATTACCATTGACTAAATATTACGAAAGTTTATCATAAAGATAAAGTTAAGATTATTTAGGTTTACATAAGAAAAACTTACAATAAACAAAAAACGGGGGGATAAAATATGAATATGGACCATTTAAAATATATGATTGAAGTATCAGAGCAAGGAACAATTGCGAAAGCAGCAGATAAATTGCATGTGTCACATTCAGCCATTAGCCAAGCAATTAGTAGTATAGAATCTGAACTCGGCGTCTCTGTCTTTAAACGCTCTCGCTCAGGTAGTCAATTGACCGAAGAGGGCAAAACGGTTATTAAACTTTCTTTGGAAATGATGAATAAACTAGAGGAATTAAAAAGGATTAATCAACAATCTGAATTGCTTGAAGGAAATTTAAAAATTACGGCATCAACAATTTATTACTCTACTTTTTTACCGGAGTTCATGTATTCATTCCGCAAAGAGTTCCCTAAAGTCAAAATCGAAATTCATGAAAATGATACCCAAAATATTATAGAAGCAATCAAAAGTAATGTGTTTGATATCGGACTCGTTTTAGGAACAGATGAAACTTTAAATATCAAAGATCCCCGTATTACATTAGATGTATTACTAAAATCTAAAATTATGGTCTGTGTGAGCAAATATTCACCACTCGCTTACAACAAGTCTGTTACGCCAGAAGAATTAATTAAACAGCCTTTAGTCATTCGAAATGAGAAATTTGCAGAACGTTTCTGGAATAAATTATTTTTAGATTATGGGGAAGGCAACGTCATTTTTTATTCAAACAGTCATGACGTCATAATAAATATTATCTCTAACAATATAGCAGTTGGCATTTATTCAGAGTTTTGGGTTCGTCATAATCCTTTAGTTTCAAGTGGAGATATTATTGCGCTTCCCTATGTCGATGAAACGCCATATTATGGGACTACATACTTAATTAGTGTACTACCTAAAATTAGTCATTTACCTAAAATAACAAAAGCGTTTATGAATGATTTAAAACAAAAGATCGTTGATACGTACTAAGATTCCTTTTCAATAATTGGAAGGAAATGTTCAATAAAGAATGGAGAGCCAGTACTCTAAATTAAAGTACTGGCACTTTTATTATTTAGTTTGAAACATGCAATAGTAAGTGACATCTAATTAATTTGCCTACAAATAAAGAAAAACTGCTACAAGGAGCAGTTTTTCAGTCATTCATCGTCTATATCATAACAGGATAAAATTCAGCTGGTATTTCGCCGAAGTGACGGCGATGATACAGCATCGGATTTTTACTTTCGTCAATTGAAATATTTTGCACAGCACCGATTAAAATTGTATGGTCACCCGCTTCAATCGCTTGATGCGTTGTACACTCAAGCACTGCAAAAGCCCCTTCAATAACTGGTACACCTAATTCAGATTGTGACCAAGTACAAGTGCTAAAGCGGTCCTCGTGCTTACTTGAAAATGTTTTACACAGTTCTTGTTGGTCACCAGCTAAAATATGGACCCCGAATTTGCCACCTTCTGTAAAGGTTTTAAGCGTTGAAACACGGTGATCGATTGACCACAAAATTAATAATGGGTCAAGCGAAACCGATGCAAACGAGTTTACCGTTAAACCAACTGGTAGGTTTTCCTCAGTTGTGGCTGTTACAACAGTAACACCAGTTGGATAGTTTCCTAATGCATTTTTAAATAATTGTTGTTGTACTAACTTTGTTTCCATTTCCAGACCATCTCCCTTTGTTTAAACAATATATTACTACCTCTTCGGAAAATCTATATTTTCAAACAATTAATATACTTTTCGGATTAAGCTCAATGCCCAATTCCATTTTTCCAAACAACTCACCTAACATATCTAAGTTAAATGCATAATGTAAAGATGATGCTTGGACATCTCTCCAGTAACGTTGTAATGGGTTAGACTCATAAATCATAGATGCTCCAGCATTATCCACAATTGCTTTTACCGCTTGGTTACATAGTCTGGCAACATAACCATAATTTCGACGATTTACTAACTTTTCATAAATATCAATTGTTTCTCCCGTAGTAAGTCTGATGATTGTTTTTTCTAATAGCGCTTCAGCTGCTGTTATGGTCGCTGAAACTTCTGCTATACGAATTTGTTGATGCGTAAAATCAGCTACCTTCTCATTGCTTTTGTTCACTTTGCTACGCATCGTCTCTCTCCACTGTTCATAAGCTCCGATACTCGCGCCTATTAAAGAGGATGATAAGCTAACTGGCATCGCTGCAAATAAAGGATAGCTATATAAAAGACTTGTATTAATCCGTCTACCAGGACCTTCTCCTCGTTGGCACCAAGCGATCATATCCAATGTTCTATGTTTCGGAACAAACACATTTTCCAGTAAAATATTATTACTACCAGTTCCTTTTGTCGCAACTGTTTTCCATGTATTTTGCACTACTATATCTTCTTTCGGCACCATCATCATCAACACTTCACTTGGTGCCCCAGTGTCTGGGTTTAGATCTACAAATCCCATCACCATCACCCAATCGCTGTGATCAATTCCAGATGAAAAGCCCCATTGACCATTCAGTTGATAACCGCCTTCAACAGATATCACTTTGTTCATTGGAGCAGGATTGAACGAAGAGGCAATCAGCGCATCAATATCGTTCTCCCAAACCTCACGCTGTACTTCTTCCGGGAAGTAAGCTAGCATCCATGAATGGATTAGTAAAAGTGAGTAGCACCATCCCGCAGATGGATCTGCTTTTGAGATTTCCTTTACTGTTTCATACAAAGTATCAAAACCTAACTCGTAGCCACCCCAATGCTTCGGCGTCATCGTACGAACAAGGCCTGAGTCAATAAAATCTTGAATGTTTTCTTGAGGTTGACGGGACAGTTCCTCCGTTAAATTAAAGCGTGGCTTCACCTTGAGTGCTAATGTTTTAGCGATTTCTACAACTTCTTCATGTGTTAACGCATACGTTAATTGAGTCAAAAAATGACCTCCTTTGATATATTTTGTGGCTCTATTCTAGACTCCAATTCGCGAGCATTCATGCAGATTGTTAGCTAATCAACATCTGTTTCTCGAAATAAACGAATACATTCAAATTATCAGCATGATTTCCATGAAAGGAGGCAATTTTAATTACTTGCCTCTTTCCTCTTTCCTCTTTCCTCATTTCGGTAGACGTAATATTCCGTCATTTTAGTGCAAAAAACATTCTTTTATGCTGACACGAGTGCCTTCGTTTAGAAACCTTTCAATCTGCGCTCGGCAGATGCCTGGACCATCGCTAGTAATATATGCCGATTTTTATTAATATTACTTTGCCTGAAATCGCTTACAAAGAAAGCATACTAATGCCTCCATCTCGTTGCCATTAGAATGTTGTTAGCTTGAAATAAATTATATAGCTAGTCTATAATACTTGGAAATACATTAAAATTATCATATTAATAAGAAAAACTTATATACATATAAAAATAGTTTAATGGAAAACAAGTTTACTTGTTATTGAGTTTTCCCAAAAAAGATTAGGAACGATTCAACTCTAGTTCACACCATTCAATACTTCATTATTTCCAAAACGAAACCTTCTATTCTTCCAGCTATTGGATCTATCGTAGGTTTGGAATAAAGTTTACTGCAAACGTTGATATTATAATAGATGAAACCCATGCATTTTGAAAAAAGATTGATCAAAATACACGGGTTAGGATATAATTCAATTTTATTTTTATTTCATTTCAGTTTCAATATTTGCTCCAAAATCATTTCTTCTTTTACGTTGCTTTTCAAATATGGCTTCCCAAATATTTTTCCCGATTTCAATTGATTTCTTTAAAATAATCTCATTCAATAAGACCATTCTTCCTCAAACTGGATATCTATGTTAAATTATAAATGTTTGATTTTTCTGCAGAGCAAGTAATTTCTTACTTTTCTTTTTATTGAATACATGATAGAATACATTAATTTGTGCATTGAGCGATGATTCTCTCGATATTATTAATTAATTTTTTTCTACTAGAAAAAGAAAGTAAAAGAGGATTAGATGAGGAGATGTTTTGATGGAATTCAGAGGAGCTAGTGTTTACGATCAAACGGATTTTTTTTCAAATTACATGAAAAGAAGAAACAGACAAGATAGTCCAAATAATGCCATAGAAGGTCCGATTATCTATGAATTAATTGGGAGCATTCAAGATAAAAGCATCTTAGATTTAGGGTGTGGTGATGCCTCATTCGGTAAAAAACTTTTACATCTAGGGGCAAAATACTATACAGGAGTAGAAGGTTCGGAACAAATGGTGGAAGCTGCGCGCTCAAACTTATTAGAACAAAACGGAACAATACACTGTGAAACAATGGAATCGTATGATTATCCGAAAGAGGCATTTGATCTTGTAACATCTCGATTCGCCTTTCATTATGTTTCAGACATTGACACCCTGTTTCAATATGTTCATAAAACACTTAAAGAAAACGGTAGATTTATTTTTAGTATCCAACATCCTCTTACAACTTCTTCATTTGCTAGTAAGCAAACTGGGGATAAACGTGGTAATAGGATTGTCGATGACTATTTCCATGATGGTGAAAGAAAAGAACCTTGGATTGATCAAGTAGTGGTTAAGTATCATCGCACAATTGAACAATATTTTATAGCACTTAGACAAGCTGGTTTTACAGTATTAGATTTACGTGAAGGTACACCAAAACGCGAACATTTTAGTAGTGAAGATGAATTTGTTAGAAGACAACGAATTCCTATTGTACTGGCTTTTTCTTGTATGAAGTAAAATAAATATCCTAATATTATTTTAAAAATATTTGAAAGATGAATTATTAGCCATTGACAAAAATTGTGTTCAAAGAGCAAATAAATACATCGGTTAAACTTGCTTTAAAAAACATCTAAAGAGTACATTATTCAACTACGGGTGCTAAATAAGAGTGATATGATAATAGATAAAATTATTATTATTTGATTACAAGGGGGGTTGGTCTATGAGATTAACAAATAATAAAATTGAAACTTTAAGAATTAGCATTGCTAATGTTTTAAATAACATTATGAAATGGCAGATTGTTGAAATAAAATTTATAGGTAATGGAGTTAATAACGCTGTTTTTTTGGTTAAAGAAAAAAATTTTGGAATGCTTGCTATCAGAACTCCTTGGAGAACAGAAGAAAACACAAATGATATAAATTTAAGTGGCATTATTTCATTGAAAAAAGAAGCAACTATCTCCGAACATTGTCATAAATACAATATCCCAGTACCAAAAGTTCATAGGCTTTATTTAGATGAAGAAATTAACTTTTTAGTAACTGATTTTGTATCGGGAGATGCTCAAGAGATACCTTCCTACGATGTTGGTCAGCTCACTTCTAAAATACATAAGGTACCGTTGAATAATTTATCAATCATTGATCAGAATGAACGAACATTAAGTAATATTATTTCTAACAGAATAACAGAACGTGTTCATTTACTATCTAATCTGATAAATAATAGTATCATTATTCCCGATTCAGAGGAAATGGAAGCAATTCTGAATACAGCACAAACAAAGGACAGTTTACTCCACCTTGATGTTAGACCACCTAATATTATAGGGGAAAATGGAGTTATTAAAGGGATTATAGATTGGGATAATGCATTCATTGGTAATCCGATTATGGAGTTAATGAGAATTTCTGAATCTCAAGAGTTAATTGAGGAAGAATTTCTAAAAGGTTACAAAAATGTAGACATTATCATAAATACTGATGAAGTTATACAGTCAATTTATCGACTAGATACTGCTTTAATGTTATCCATACTATTCACCACCTTAATCAATGATTCTGCTAAAAGGGATTACTATCTCAATCGAGTTCATTTTTTAAGTCGAAAAATAAAGAACACCTTATAGCTTCCTCTTATTCAATTAACAGGTGCTTTAATTGAATAAAAAAAGAAATAAACATTTAAAGAAATATTCTCTAGGCGTTTTTTCGTGTTAGTATGTTAACTCGTTATATTTAACCCTCTTTTCTTTTTCTCTCTCTACCGCTCTATTTTGCCACTCAAATATTTATTGCTGGTATGCATACTGGAAGGAATCGATTTGTGTCCACTATTGAATAACAAAAAGAGGAATCAGCGGTAAGCTAATTCCTCTTTTTTAGTACGGTGCCTTTTGGTAAAAGTAATTGGGCGTTTTCTTTTCATTTGCATAAGGCTTATGAAAAATATGAGTCGTAGCGGGAGATAATGGAGGAATTAGCCAACTCCAGTTTCCTGTTACATCACGTCCTGCTTCGTGTTCATTTGTTTCAAACCGTTTAAACTGTTGGGCAGCCGTGTGATGATCTACGATACTCACCCCATCTTCTTTATAAGAAAATAAAACAGCGGCATTCAGTTCTACTAATGCACGATCCTTCCAAAGAGAAGCATTCGATTTCGTATTCAGTCCCATCTGTTCAGCAATCACCGGAAGCATATTATAGCGATTGTCGTCTGCTAAATTACGCGCACCAATTTCTGTTCCCATATACCATCCGTTAAATGGAGCGGCTACGTAAGAAATACCGCCTACTTCCAATTTCATACTGGAAATCATCGGAACGGCATACCATTTCAACCCTAAATCTGCAAACCAGTCGAATTCCGGATGTCGAATGGATACTTCTAAAATGGATACTTGCGGTATATCAAATAATTTTGGCGGATTGTCTTTGATTTGAATAACGAGTGGCAACACGTCAAACAAGCCATTATTTCCTTTCCAACCGAGATTTTGGCACACTTTTGTGAATGCTACCGAATCTGGATCCCCAATTATTCCATTCTCCGTTTCGTAGCCTGCATAACGGATTAATTGCTGATTCCAAATCCGTACATCTTTTTGGGAAAAAACCGTAATCGTCGGACGAATTCTTCCATTATTCGTTGCAAATTCAATATGCTCTAAAAGCGCATCGAATATGGACTCCTCATCATGCAAATACCTTTTATCTAAGACGTTTAAACTTTGCCAAAAAAGTCGGCCAATGCATTTATTACTATTTCGCCAAGCCATTTTAGCCCCGTAACTGAGCTCATCTATCGAATGTTCGTATGTACCTTGTTTTAAAATTTGTTGCTCTACTTCTATTAAACGAATCCCCATTTCCTGCTCCGATTGACCAGTTTCTTCATAATAAGTTCGGATAAAATTGTTAGCTTCATTGAACATGACTGAAAATCCCTCCTACTGTCTCCCTCCATCATAGAAGAAACGGCTTGGTGCATACAAGTGCCAAGCCGTCGGAAGTTGTGAGGGATTTATGACAGAAAAAAACCGGATAGTTAAGATCGTTTCTTAATTCCATGGAAAAATCAATGACATCTCTCCCTTTCCAGGTAGCATTTATGGGAGATTAATCCTATGTTAATGCTAGCTCCGAACTAAACACTCTGGCTCAATGTTGAGCAATAAAGGGCTCGGTTCTCCTACACTGTATAATTGCAAATAATGCATAGCTCGAGTACAGGCTGTGTAAAACAGTCTGCGTAAGCTCTCCTCGTCGTAGACTTTCGCCGATGCATCATATATGATAACTGCATCGAATTCAATACCTTTTGCCAAATACGCCGGAATCACAACAACGCCTTGTTCATATTCCATAGAGTTGCTCTTTACAAGTTTTACTTCTTTTATATCCCTTAGGGCTTCGTATGCAACGATGCTTTCCTCTGCGGATTTACATATTATAGCGATCGTATTATACTTTTGTTTTCGCAAATAGGATACTTTGGAAACGATTTGATAATGCAATTCTTCACGATTGGTTAATTGAGTCAATATAGGGATTTCCCCTTCGCGTTCAAAAGTGATAATCTTTTCCCCATTAGGCACGAGTCTGCGTGTAAATTCGACGATTGGTCGTGTGGATCTGTAGCTACGGGTTAGATTAATCGTATTCGTTTCATTCGGTCCGTATAAGTAAGTAAGTGTATCGAAGTCTACCGTTTCGCTTGCATGGGCAAATATCGCCTGATTAAAATCGCCAAGCACAGTCATCCTTGCTGAAGGAAACAAACGTTTCAAAAACTCAAATTGAAATGGAGAATAATCTTGCGCTTCGTCTATAAGTACATGTTTAATGGAGGTGTTCGTCTGAAAGCCTTGTATCAACTCTTTCAAAAGTAAAAATGGAGTAGCATCTTCGTAATATAGTTTACCTTCGTCTAGCATTTTCAATGTTGATTGGCAAATACCCTCCCATTCTTCAGGTGTTTCCCCCTTCATCCAAGTTGAATCGGCGAAGAGTTGCTTGTATATTCCCTTAATGTCTATGAAATGGAGCATTCGAATTCGTTTGCGGATCGGTTTAAATTTTTGACGAACAATCAATTGAGAGAGAGCTTCAGGTTCCATCTCATAATCGTCAAACGATTTTCCTTTAAAACCGCGTTTCTTCCTTAAGTAGGCATAGGCCTTTTGGTAGTTTTCTTCACTAAGTAACTCGATTTCTTCCTGTACCCAGGACTTCGTTCGTTCGCTCTTTACCGCTTCATCCACTTGCTTGGTTAGCCAATCCGTTAACTTTTCAAGTCTGTTATGAAAACGAAGGGATGTGTCAGTGCTATAAAACCTTTCATTGATTTGCTTAGCACTGACAATTGATTTTCCTCTAAATGTAATTCCTTTGAATAACATACCACATATTTCAAGTGATTCTCTGTAAGCTTTGAGCGCCTCAAAAAAACGAACCGAAGCTTTGAAACGAATGCTCTCTGTTCTAACTCGGTATGATGGCTGATTCGTAGCAGTCAATACAAATTCCAATTGTTCATAAGGACCCTCTACTTGAAATTCGTTACTTAGCCGATGATGCAAGTATTCCTGGAATGTGACCTGTTGCATATTCTCTTCACCAAGTTCAGGTAACACATTGGATATATAACTGTTAAACATCGAATTAGGCGAGAATAAAATGATTTGATCCGCTTTCAATCTATCCCGGTATTTATAGAGTAAATAAGCAATTCGCTGAAGAGCGGCCGATGTCTTGCCACTGCCAGCCGAACCTTGAACGATAAGTAGCCGCCCATGATCGTGCCGGATAATCCGGTTTTGCTCCAGTTGAATAGTAGAAACAATACTATGCAAATGTTTTTCCGTGCTTTTGCCGAGCACCTGCTGCAAAATTTCATCTCCGATCGTGATACTAGTATCGAACATGGATTTTACAACACCATCACGGATAATATATTGCCACTTTTGTTTCAACGTGCCATCGATAACTCCCTCGGGTGTAGTGTACTCGGAGGGACCTGGTGAGTAATTGTAGTAGACGCTCGAGATTGGCGCCCGCCAGTCGTAGATAAGGATGTTCTCTCCACTTATATCCATGAGCGTAGAAATGCCTATATAAATTCTTTCCGTATCTGCAGTTCCTTCTTCTACAAAATCGATTCGACCAAAATAAGGCACCTTTTGCATGCGCTCAAGTGCGGATAGTTTATTAGAAACTTGTCTGTGGGTGCTTTGGCTTACGGAAAGGTTCTGAGCCTGTTGTCTCAAGCTTATAACCGTCTCAAGATAATCATCGAAAGTATCTGTGTTAACCTTAACGTCATCCCAAAAGTGTTTGCGGAAATCAACTACCTCTTTCCGACGCATGTCTCTTTCATCTGTCAGCTTGCCGATTTGTTCCGTAATTACGTCCATTACGCTGTCTAACCGTTCTTGTTCTTGCCGAAGTTCCGTATTCATACCAAGCACTCCTTTTTCAAAATAAAAATGGGTTGACTAGAAAAAAAACATGGTGTATACTTATAGTAGGGAAAATATAACCTACAACATTAAAATTGTGTTTCTATATTAACATATCATGTTTTTTAACTTTTATCAATCTATTTTATACAAATATAAGGTGGCAGATTCTAAAGTACTCTAGAATCTGCCACCTTTTCTTTTTGTTCTGCCGGTATCTCAATAGATCATCAAGAACGTCGTTATTTGTCAAAGGAGGTAAGAAAATTTTCCTTGAAACTTGGGCTTAATTCACTCCACACATCGAATTTGTTTCCATCTACATCATAGAAAACAAAATTCCTTCCTGCATGTCCTCTGTCTTCAATTTCTCCAATCCTTATCTTTTTATCTAAAAAGTCTTTGTGTATCGCCTCTAATTCACTTAATCCATTAACTTCAAACGTTATAGAAAAACGTTCTTCCCCATAAATATCAACGAAATTAGTGCTTTGATCTTCCTTAGATTTCACAAGAAAAATACTTTGGTTGACAAAGTTAAGAATCGCTTTGTCTTCATCTTGATAGCTTAACTCCGCCCCTAATTTGTTTATATACCATTCAGATGCCCGTTTGACATTCGTTACTGGAATATAGATCGTTCCAACTCTTATTAATTTTGCGCTCATTTTAATCCTCCCCGTATCATTTTTTCCCTAATGAAAATCCATTAAATAAACGTCCTCCGTAAGGAAGTAATATATCATCCATTAACTTAATCAGTTTATGCTTGGAACCGTTTCGATAAAACGTATCAAAAGCCTCAACAAATTGTGCTGCAAACTGCACGTCGTAACTTTTTAAGGAACGTACGATCCATTTGGAAGCACCTATCCACCTATTATTTGTTCTTAACACAAATTCACTAGCCAGTTCAGCAAGTGTATTCGCAATAAATATTTCTTCTGCTCGATCGTTGGAACCGATAAAGTCATCTAATGTATCCGTTATAAAGTATCGTTTAGTATTTATCGTTTCAACTGACCATTTTTCTGGACCGTTTGATAATAACTTTTCAGCCTCAGACTTAATAGGACCAATTACACCACTATCTTTTAAAATTATACCTTCGGATATCATTCGTGGTAATGAAGGTCGAGCTCTTTTCCTATCACTTTCGAAAAATACTTCATAAGAATTTAAGTTATGTACGAATACTTCTACACGCCAGTCAAAATCAATTAGCGACTCTCTATAACATGCGCTAAATGTTTGATCAAATATGACAATATCCAGGTCTGATGTTTCCGTCGCTTCCCCTCGAACAACACTTCCTGCCAATAAAGCTCCATCACAATTTGGAAAATATTTATTTATAAACTTTTGTGCCGCTATGACTGGTTCTAGCTTTTTAATATTCCCCACTCGGATCCCTCTTTCTTAGTTGAGTATGTAATGCTCTACTCGAAAAGATTATTACATTCTCGAATCATAAACTCCATATAATCCATCGAATCTTTCCGCCTTCCAAAAATTGATTGATAGTAGGACTTTTTATTACCTTGTCGTAATCTCATCGATTCCTTAATAATCTTATGGTACTTTTTAGGAACCACACTTAACGCATACTCTCCTGCTCCGACTTTTGAAGTAATGTCTTTTTCTTTAAATGTGTAATAAAGACGAGAAACTCCCAAAACTCCCCACTCAACCATGTGTAAGTCAAATAATACACCTATATATTTGAAGGAAGGGAACCTCTTACGACCACTTATCCAAGCACGCCAATATGTATTAAGATTATTTCTCATATTAACTATTAAAACATTCCATTCTACCTCATAGTTAAATTCTACAAGTTGTCCTTTTATATGAATCCCATATTTTTTTAATTGATAAGCATCTATTGAGTTTTTATTGAACTCTGTAAATCCATTAAACTTTCCATCATTAAAGCGAACACTTGAAACCTTACCTTCATTTAAGGACAGCATATCATCTTTCACTATATAGAACCCATCTAGAATCGTTTTAGGGCATTTTCTTTGCATATCCTTATGAATTTCCTGCAACTTTTTTATATCTGATTCCGTTAATTTTCGTTTAATAATTGCAATAAAGTCAATATCACTATAGCCATCCTCAAATGCTCCTAACGATGTAGAGCCATATAGATAATAGCCTTCTAGCAAATTCGGTAATTTCCATTCTAGTAGATGAAAATAATCATCTAATACTTCATGTATTAGTTGGGGAATCTTATCCATTTTGAACCTCCAAATATTTTTCATAGCAAACACATTCATGAATTCTTTGATTGGTTGTGTTAAATAGCTCAATGTCTTCTCCTACATTAAATAGCTCAATGTCTTCTCCTACAGATGTGTTGTACTTATTGGTTTCTACATAGAAAATCAAAATCCTTTATTTGCACTTATTTCTTATTGTATTTACCTCACCTATTAGTCTGAATAAATACTAAAAAGACTCGTTATTCTGCAAGATAACCGGCAAGCGTCCGCTTGAAAGAAAATCCACTTTGTTCGGATTTCAACATTCGTTCGCTATAATGGAATTGATTCAATAGAGAAAAAATAAAATATTTTACATAATATCGAGAAAAAATTTTCCCGCCTACGTTATATAAGGTGTAAAAGCTTTTACAAAGTTTAAAGGAGACTATATTGATGAAGTCAAATGAAAAAAATTTTATCAAACGTCTGAAATCAGAGAAAGAAGATGCCATTGAGTATATCGTTGATGTATATCTGCCCCTTATTAAAGGCATTTCATACAAAATTCTTACTCCGATTGATAATGGGCTTATTGAGGAATGTATTAATGATATTTTTCTATCGATTTGGAAAAATGCAAAGTACTTCAATGGTGATGTAGATAATTTTAAAAGTTGGATATGTACAATTGCGAAATTTAAAGCAATCGATTATTACCGCAAGGCATTAAAAAACAATGAGGTTGATGTTGGATATTTAGAAATTCCTGATAAATATTCCGTAGAAGAGGAGATTATTCAATTAGAGAATAAAGATGAGGTCATACATCTCCTCCAAGAGTTGGAACCAATCGATCAAAAAATCATTTTCATGAAATATTTTTTAGATTTGAAGTCAGATGAAATAGCAGATCAACTCGGAATGACCAAATCATCGATTGATAATCGAATCTATCGTGGGAAAAAGAAACTGAATAAGCAAGCAGCAAATATAAAGCTTGGAGGCAGGGTTTATGAAAAATATCTATGAACTTATGAATGATATGGAAATAGACGTTAGCGAGTTTGAAGAAATGGAAGTAAGTGAATTGGAAAAAATGAAAGTGAAAAGCGAATTGAAAAACAGGATTACAAAAACAAAACAGAGGAAATGGAAGAAAACTTTTGCCGCTGCTGCAATCGCAGTTAGTTTAACTTCGACTGCTTTAGTTGGGTTATCGTTTTCTGCATTTGCTGAAGAGATTCCTTTTTTAGGGAATATTTTTAAATACTTCAGTAAAGATGGCTTCTATGATAATTATGAAGAAAACTCCAATAAACTCAATGTTTCAGAAGAGAGTAACGGGATTAAAATCACTATAAATGATGCAACTTTTGATGGGAGATCGGTAGTTGTCACCTATATGATTGAATCGGATAAAGATTTGGGAGATCATGCATGGATTGAAGGTATTCCAACGTATGGGACAAGTGGCAATAGTGGACAACATGAAATTACTAAGATTAAGGAAAATAAATATATCGGCATCACAACTGTTACCCACTATAATGATATTGAACTAAGTGAAGTTAGCGTTGATTGGGTGTTGGAAGGCATCATACCAAATGGCTATAGCAAAGACGCAGAGGTAATCGAAGGCGAATGGGAGTTTCATTTTAACCTAGAAGCAGTGGACAGCAAAACACAACTTGTAGATCAAAGTATTAAGGGAAATGGGATAACTGCAAAAATCGAGAAAGTGACTTTCACTCCAATGTCTTTTCTTATCTATTTTGAACAAATTGTTTCAGATGAAATAATTGACCAGTGGGATCATGTTTTTATGGATATTGAAGTAAAAGATGATCTTGGAAACGTTTATATTAACAAGGACAATGGAGGAAATGGTTTATATGATATAAGTTGGAGTAAAACGTTTGGTAAACTTGATCCGAAAGCAACACAACTCATTGTTACACCAGTCGTTGAACTCATGGATTATGAAACTATTGGTTATCGGGCGGATGGTCAGCCGATAAAAGCTAACTATCGCTTGGAAAATAGTAAAGCCGACATCGAAGAATTTAAACTAAACGAGATTATTATTAACGTGAAGAAGTAGGTGAAAATAATCCCTTAAGTGAAGCACTCACTAAAGGGATTATTTTTTCTTCTAACGTTAAGAGCAAAAACAACCATTCCCAGTAACGACGGCACCGAAAAATTGTATATCCTCTTCTAAATCAACCATATGTAATTACATAGATTGATTGGTCTATTTACTCGTGCATTGGGTTATTGTGCAAGCAAAGCTAACTTGCTTTTAGATGGTGTTTCGTATTTTACTTTGGTGGACTTTTGAACATAATTTCCTCCACCCACACCATATAAACCGCCATGATTACTCTTATAGTTATA
Source organism: Psychrobacillus sp. NPDC096426 (assembly GCF_044762745.1). Lineage (NCBI taxonomy): Bacteria > Bacillati > Bacillota > Bacilli > Caryophanales > Bacillaceae > Psychrobacillus > Psychrobacillus sp. NPDC096426. Next base: position 24,908 of record NZ_JBIWEX010000003.1, read on the forward strand.
AACTCTATATTCTTCGCCTTTTTTCAACGTACGAACCGTAGTCAATGAACCGTCGCTCTCCATTTTGACCAAGTTTGTATTAGATAGAATAGTAACTTTACCTATTTGCCCTAATTTTAGTTCTGTTTTCCCCCACATAACTTTTCCAGTTGGCACATCTAACTTTTTCGTCATGTAAGCAGAGGAAATATAACCCGCTAACTTTTGATCCTCTGTTTTAACGGGGTACCATACAAATTGGTTTACACTTGTCAAAGATTGATCATATACGAAATTTCCTTCAATAATCAAGGTAGTATTTTTCGATAAGGCTTTTGCAACCGAAGAAGTACTAGGAAGTGACCTTAATTTTACAGCGTCTTCTGTTATCAATACCTTATCTCCTTTTTGAAATTGATATGCAGAAGTATGCAGCTGACCCGTTAATGCATATTCCATCTTTTTGAATACAATATTATCACTGCTGTTCGGGTCATATTCAAAGTCTGATGTATGGAAAGGAAACTGTCCTAATGTCGTACTGTTTAAGTAACTATCTTTTTCAATAAACGCAAAGACTTTTTCTTGATAGGCGTCTATATTTTTTGATCCACTGGACTGATAAAGAGGACTGTTAACAGGTTTTGTACCGTTATAAGCCATGACCGGAAAATACCAATTTTCGATTACTTCTGGTCCTTGCTTATTTATTTTAGGCAGATCTTTACGTTGATACATGCTACGAAGGATTTCGACGCCTGCCTCAATATTATAATTGATATCATATTTCAATTTCTCTTGATCATAGCCAGCTTGGTTGGTAATTTGCATAAGACCGATCCCATTATCTTTTGAGATTATAGGCTGGCCATTCTCATCAAATTGTTTCCAACTACCATTTTCTTTTGACGCGACAGCTTTTACCACTTCGGGTGGGATTTTTGCTTCTAAAGCTGCATTCGTAAGTAAGCAGTTCATATGCTGAAAAGCAGGATTTTGGTTTGGTTTTATTTCACCATAAGATGAACATTTAGATGCCCAAGCTGACTCAGCGAAAGCTTCTTCATAAGACCAACCTAGTAGCATTAAACAAGTTAAGAATCCTGCTATCATTTTGATTGATTTCATTCATTCATACTCCTTCCATTAAACTTTTATATTTATCTAGTATATTTTACCATGTTAGATGATAATTTTAACTCTATTAATTAATATAAAACTTTATATCTAAATAAAATTCATATAAAAAATAACAAGCAAATCCGAATAATAATATTCCCGCTATTATAGAGGTCCACTTAATCATAGTCCGATTCATTATTTTTCGTGTAACGGATACAATACTTAACAAACCAATATCATGCAATAAAATACCTGTTAATATACCTAGTGCAGCAACTATAAAACTGCTAGAATTTGTTTGTGAATACGAATCAGCTAAAACTACACCAAAGACTGAAACCCAGAACACTAGATTACCTGGCGATATAGCAACTAATAAACCATTGCGATAAGTTATTACTAATGATTTATTTACTTTTTCGCCAGCAAGTGTAATATCTCTATCTGCATTTTTAATAGAATCATAGGCTAACATGAATAAAAACCCTGCTCCTATTATCCATAATGGTATTTGCACATACGGCAACGATAAAATCTCAGCAAGTCCAAAATACAATGCTAAAATCAACAATAAATCAATAGTCATACCACCAATTCCAACTGCCCAACCATGTAAAAAACCATTTTTTAATCCCTGTTTTGTCATTTCCACACTAATTGCACCTATCGGTAGTGCAATTGAAAACCCTACTAATACGAATTTCAAGTACAAATCCAAAAAGCAAAACTTCTTTCAGTCTATATTTGCATAGTAATTCTCCGTTTGTTTTAATTATACAGAATTTCATCCCCAATAAATCTACCTCTTAATAAAGAACATGCCTCAGGTATGCTTTTATAGCTCCCTTTCAAAGATCACTCTTTATTGTCCACTTCTTTGTAATTAGAGAGTCTTTCTTCTAATGTACCAGTATGTAATTCAAAAAAATTATTGTCATAATCATAGAAATAAATGGAGTAACCTTCTCCTTTAATTCTCGTTCTAGGCGGTTTCATTTCTAAGTTTAATGCCTTTATTTTTTCAAGATAGTTGTCTATCTCTTCTTCTCTTATTTTGAAAGCAACATGATGGTATGTTCGATTAACCGTTTCTTTATTTTCCATGACTGCTATCCATTGTCCGCCTATAATGAAAAATCTTTCCCTTGACAAAGAGTGTGTTTTTTCACCACTATAATATACTTCTTTAGCTCCAAATAATTCTTTATATAATTGAGTTGTTCTATCTAAATCCTTCACTACGTATGTAATATGACTTATATTATCGATCATTTTAGTCTTCCTTCCTGTTATATTAGGATGATCAAGAAAGTGAGTATTGTATAATTAAATTTCTAATTAAAGGATTAAGTCTATCTGGTAATTTATTTACTTTAAAAAACTTCACTTCAGTAGTTTCTTTACCATCTGCATTTAAGATGCCACCCTTAATTTCTTTTGTAATATAAGCTATTGTTACAGGATAAAATTCATCACCATTTGGCAATTTAACAAAATTCTTTTTTCCCGAAAAAACACCAACCAGATCAAGTTTACCGACTTCAATTCCTGTTTCTTCCAAAACTTCTCTTCTACCTGCTTCCTCAGTAGATTCTCCTAATTCAATAAATCCACCAGGAACTCCCCAAACTCCATCCATTCGTTTTTGTAATAGAATTTCACCACTAGCATTCATAACAGCAACTGCTACTCCAACTAATATCAAAGGTTGGTTTCCCACAATCTTGCGCAAATCCTCAATATAACCCATAATTACCTCCTAAAAATTATATTATAAATATGTCAATTCGATATTTTTAAGGAATTCCCTCTTTTTTTTTAAAATATACGGCCTCGATCATTTATATGAATACCGGTAGAGCTTATTCCCCTCTAGTTTAAATTAATTATGTTTTGTTATAAAATAAATTTTAATGAATATTTTGATTTATCAATATAGTAAAAGGAGAATAAGTTTATGAATATAGCAAAAAAAGTATTAAATTCAAGTGGTATGCTTCTCTTAATTTTTACTTTATCAGCCTGTAAGCAAACTGAACAATCTCACGAGAATATAATTATGGAAAATGAACAACAAGAACAACAAAATATAACCTATTCTTTTAAAAACCCCAATACAGGCCAAGAATTTAATATAATTCATGCTTACATGCTATATGAAAACTATTTTGAAACTGTAAAGGATAATCCAGATGAATCACCATACCAATTATATAAACAGGTGATTATCGACCCTGTATATGATGCTTGTTTTAAAGATGCGGAATACCATAAATTTAGTGTATTTGAATGGACACCGGAAGAAAGTGATTTTAATAGTATTAAGAAACAAATTGAATCAATGGATAAAGATTATTTAAATGAGTTATTTGAAGAATCCCTTATTAAATCCTCAGACATACTGTCATCAAATAATAAAACAACAGTATGTGTGTTTCCTGAAAATGCAAGCTTTCCTTCTGACATGATTACAGTCGGTATAGGGAAAATTTTAGTCTTATTCAATGGTTTTTATGATTATTATAAATCAGGTATGTCCCATGAATATCATCATAGTGTTTGGACCGAAAAACATTCTACGGAAGATTATTATTTGACAGTTTTAGATGATTTAATAATGGAAGGACAGGCCGTGATGTTTGAAACCTTAGTGTATCCCGATTCAAATAGTACTGATTATGTAGTTGATGAAAGCTTTTATAAAGAATATTGGAGCAAGATTGAAACATATCTGGAGAGTAGTTATTCCGTTGAATTTCTAATAGGTGGCTCTAATGGTTTACCTGATTATTATGGCTATAGTGAAGGCTACAAAATGATTAGATCTTACCTAAATCTGCATCCCGATATGACAGTAGAAGAATGGACATCCAAAAGTCCTAAAGAAATATTTGAAGAAGGTAATTACATGGCTAACTACGAGTAGAATACTTCAACGGGGTCTACAAAATTCCTCACTCAGTATAAATTGACCTACTGAATATAGAAGGAATTTGAAAAGTACCATCTATAAGTCTAGAAAATGAGTATGCACTCGATAATCTACTTCCATGATTTACAGCAATCCATATGGATAGACGTGATCCGAATAAGGCTAAATAAAATATGCACTAATGCCCATTTAGAACATTAGGAGGCATTTTTGATGATTATTTTGAAAACTGGTGGTTTTTTAACTTAACTTTTCAATCGTCAAACTAATATTCCTGGCTCGAATAACCAATCTTTTGAACCATAATTTTCATCATCAGATCCTCTAATATCTTTGGTAATTTTATTTTCTATAATTAAATCACGGAACTTCTTACTGAATAATGTCTTTTTGTATACATATTTACCGTCGTGGCTCCATTCGGCTGATAGGTATATATCCGACTCAAGATCTTTTAAGTCTTCTTTATCGTAATGAAATGGTCCATTTATAGTACGTTTGATACCGCAAATGCATGGTTCTGGTTCTGTAGCAAAATAAAAGTGTACCATTTGAGAACTCCAATTAGGGAGAGTGTGTTTCGGTATAATTTGATATGCTTGTTGTCTACCTGCTTCAGGTCCTTTATGCACCACAGGATTTAAATCATATCCTTTAAGGTTCCATTTGTTCATTAAGTCTACCATTTTCTTAGAAACTACCCAAAAGGGTCCTACATTTACCATATATCTATCTTTTATTTTGGATGTATCTATTACTAACGAAGAAAGTTGCTCTCTCATGATCAGTCCGCAAACTTTGCAAAATGTTTTCTTATGAAACTTTGTTCCTTATCTTCTAAAAATGCATTTTGAGAATTACCTGTCGAATCCAAAACAAATAATGGAGACTGCATGTATTCATCATCTGAACAAATGAAATTAATTTTTTCACCGATTGAATCAATTTTCAATTGTTTTTCTAAGTATTCATAAATCACTTTAACAGTGTTATAGTTTATACATTTATCAAGAGGAACCTTAAAATTAAAGGTAACTTCAGAAGTCCTATCCAATTCAGGGGATTCTACAAAAATATTATAATTATTAAATATCTTAATGACTTCACTCCGAAGCTTTGAATCAACAAAAAATAATAGTTCCAGTTCGGTTTTCAATACACTTACCTCCTATATTAATAATAACAAAATATTGGCTAGCAGCATGTTGTTTAGGTTTGATAATTCCCATAAAACAGAGCAACGACTTAAAAAACGTTGCTCTACTTGACTAAAGTTCCGTTAGTTGAAGAACTTTTGTCTTTTGTTATATCAATTTTGGGCATTTCCGATGTTTCGTAGCTTGTTCATAAGCATAAGCAAGTTTAATTAATACACCTTCACTAAAAGCCGTACCTGCAAATGTTATGCCAAATGGTCTTCCACTTTCCATGTAACCAGCAGGTACCGCTATAGATGGATAGCCAGCTTTAGCACATATGGTTGAGCCAATATAAGATGGAAAAATTATCGCATCAAGATCATACGTTTTTAAAGCAAAGTCAATCCCCATGTCCTGGGAAAAATACAAATCTTCTAATTTCGCATTTAAATACTCGGGATTTCTTAAAATATTTGGTAGACTTTCTCTATACTCCAACTTATTCTGACCATATTTCAGGGCTTTTTGTTCATGCTGTTTATTAAATTGAATCAATTCTGTGTCAGAATGAATTGGTATGTAAGAAGGTAACTTGGATAAATAATTTCCTAAGCTATGTTTCAATTCATATATTGGTACTCCCCAACTCCAATCTCTATTGAATGAAGGTATTTCTATATTATTGACAACTTCTGTTCCTTCATGGTGTAAGGTTTGAATGACATGTTTAAACAGATTTTCATCGTATTCTCCTGAGTGATAATATTCCTCCGAAGCTTGATTGAATATACCGATTCTAGCACCTTTCAATCCTTGAGAATCTAAAAAGACGGTATAATCTTGTTTTGATATACCTTCACTCTTATATGTAGCTGGATCGAGTTTATCGACACCTGTTAATGCACCTAATAAAATAGCCGCGTCCGTAACTGTTCTTGCAAAAGGTCCTGCTGTATCTTGCGAGTATGTAAATGGAATAATTCCAGTGCGACTGATTAACCCAACTGTCGGTTTTATCCCAACTACCGAGTTTTGAATCGCAGGACTCAGGATGGACGCATCTGTCTCCGTACCAACAGACAATGCGGTAAAATTTGCAGCAACTGCCACCGCAGAACCAGAGCTTGATCCACCAACAAAAAGGTCCGCATCACCATATGGATTTAATACTTGTCCACCTCTGGAACTATAGCCTGCCCACATTTCAGTTGACATTCCATTAGCTAATTCTGTCATATTTGTTTTACCTAATATTATCGCACCTGATTCGCGGAGTTTTTCAACTAGGAATGCGTCATGGTTGCTAAGATGATTTTCTAACGCAAGTGTTCCTGCACTTGTATGCATGGAATCATTTGTTTCAATATTATCTTTAAGAAATACAGGTATACCATGTAGTGGCCCCCTAATTCCCCTTGTCTTTCTTTCATAATCTAGTGCTTCCGCAATAAAAATTGCATCGGGATTTATTTCAAGTACGGAATTTATCTTCCGACCATCTTGGTCATACTTGGCTATTCGGTCCAGATAATACATAACCAACTCTTTTGAGGTTACTTCTCCATTTTCGATGGCTGCTTGAATATCGTTAATCGTTAACTCTTCTCTAAAAAAAATTGTTAAACTTAATTTTCATATATTGCTCCCCCAATAATCTGAATAAATAATAAATATATTGCGATTTAATAGCTTTTAATCACCAAATGCAAATATTATTTCTGTTTCGCAAACTAGTTCGCCATTCACTGTAGCAATACCTTTGCCTTTTCCAATAGGACCCTTTAATCGGGTGATATCTACTTCAAGACGGAGTTGATCCCCCTGGTTTAACTTGCTGTTTAAAACGGCATTTCTCTATACCTGCTAAAAGCCCTAATCGTCCTTGATTTCCTTCTTTAGTTAACATTATAACTGCACTTACCTGAGTCAATGCCTCTACTATTAATACACCTGGCATAACGGGATAATCAGGGAAGTGTGCTTTAAAAAATTCCTCATTTGCTGTTACATTTTTAATACCAACCGCCCGTTTTCCTTCTTCTAATTCCAAAATCTTATCGATTAAAAGAAATGGATAACGATGTCTTATAACTTCCTTAATCACTTGAATATCTAACATCATTTAATCCCACCCAACAACACTTTTTATAAAAATCTGTCTATTTAATTCTATCACTTGATACTACAGTTGGTATTATAAAAATTGTATCCTGAAATTGATTTCGTCATTAAGGTTTGATGTCTAAATAATTCAAAAGGTATAATCGCATCCATAGCAGTTCGATTATCACATAGATCACCTTCACTTGATAAAAGTAAAGAAAATAACTTAAATTAATAATAGAAACGACCACCTCACTTATGAGATGGTCGCTTCTTTAGAATGGAGAAAAAGGAGTATTGTATTGTATTGTATTGTTTTGTTTTAACCTCTCTGATTACGCCTTTCTCTAGTAACCGTTCGATAAAACATACAAATAGAATGGCCACGACTATAAAAGTGATTCGTTCCAGAGTTAAAACTCGCTCTATTAATCCGAAAGATGTCTATTGTACTTTTTTAGTACAAAAATGACGCACCCACAATAATTAGTAGAATAAACAATACTACAATCAAAGCAAAGTTATTACCACGATTACCGTATCCACTATTTTCACCTACATATTCAGACATCTTATACCACCTCCTCTTATATAACTAGATTATGAGAATAAAAATCTTTAGATTAGGTAAATAACATTAAGTTAACTTTTTAAATTTTATTATCTTAGATCTGGCCATTCTTGATATGAGGAGTTTAGAAACGATTTCAACAAAAAGAGCATCAATCTTTCTTACTACTTAAACTCTGTTTTGATCCAAAATCTGATCTAGGAGGGGTCTAGTGAAAACCGCAGATGAAGTCACAATTATCAATGCATCCATTAGTTTATTTAGGCTTAGAATACTTGGTTCTGCGCTACATGGATGGCTAAAGGGTCCTTTAGTACAATAAAGAAAAAGAAAAATAATTAAACTAAAACTATACGAAATCATAAAGAAAGAATCCATTTTGAATATTTTCAAAATGGATTCTTTTATCTCCAGTATAAAGATTAGATTTTACTAAGAGACAGAAATGCTTGGATTTCTTTTTAATTATTCACTCTTGTATATCATATAGTATTTTTTATCTATAGTAATATGGTAAAATGAGATTATAGTATAGTTGCGAGGTGATAATCAATGATTTTTTTGAGCGTATTTTTAGTAAGTATAGTTGTTGGTTATCCTTTATGGGATTATTTTTATATGAAAAAAGGAAATTTCAGCAATAAAAGCAGAATGTATCTGACGATCATTATACCCCAATGGGTAATTGTCGCTATTTTATTTGCGTATTTGTTTTTAACTGAACGTTCGTTCGTTGATTTATTTTATGTGGACAATCCAATTCTTTCAGCTCATGCAGACAGAATGAAAACCATAGGGATCGGAGCTATTACTACTTTGGTTGTTTACGCATTAATTTTTATTTTTACTCCAAAATTAAAGCAAGGATTTTCAAAATGGATGAACAACCAAATAGATGCGATTCGATTTATGTTACCAATCACATTAAGGGAAAGAATACTTTTTATTTTTGTTGCTATTACAGCAGGATTTTGTGAAGAGGTTGTGTTTCGCAGTGTTCTGTTGTACTACTTTGAACATCTTCCTTTTGAATTCTCTATTGTTTCGTTAATAATTGTGTTAAGTCTATTATTCGGAATCGTTCATTTGTATCAAGGTTGGAAGGGAGTCCTTGGCACAGCATACCTAGGAGGTATATTGTTATATGTATTTCTTGTAACAGGTAACTTATGGTTGTGTATTTTAATTCATTTTCTAATTGATGTAAAATTTGCGTTTACATCCAATCAAAGGCCATCCATTAACAATCAAGAGATTGCGGTTTAGTTATTTAAAACAGAAAGATGCAAGGGATGACCTTTGCATCTTTTTTATCTCATATAAATTACATCTTTCAAATCAGAATCCCCTCGTTTAATTGACTAATCATTTAATCCCTTTCCATCGAGAATTTTCTGTTTGTATTTTTCAACCCTTGATACTCTAGTTTTGGATTGTTTGGGATCAGAAAAATAGAGAACGTACGCTCTTTGTCGTCCTGGCGTCAATGCTTCAAAAGCAGTTTTCAATGCAGGTATTTCATCGAATTTATTTTGAAGCTCTTCAGGAATTATCAGTTCTGTATTTTTTTTGAAATTCACTTCCAAACCTGCTTTTTCAACTTCAATGGCCTCATAAATATAGTCCTTTAAGATGGATTCCATTTCAACTATTTCTTGGACATTGGTAAACCGAATCTGACGCGCCGCCTGTACATTCTCCGTTTGTTGGATTAGAATCCCATGGGTATCCTTTAACAAGACACCTTTGTGAAACAGAAGCGCACAATAATCTTTAAATCCATGTATGATAACTATGTTTTTTTTCTCAAACGTATAACAAGGATGCATCCACTTAAATTCTTCAGTCAGCTCACAGTCAAGAACGATATTTCTCAACTTCTCATATTCTTCCTTCCACTTTTGAGCTTTACTTAAAAATTCATCAACTTTAGGATTCATTCTACTACTTGTCATCAAGGAACGCCCCTCTTCAATTTTTCGATTAGCTGACAGCTAAGAATGTTCAATCTCTAATTCTTTCTGCCACTTTTTGTATTTACATTTTGATTAACCATGACCCTTTTGTCAAGCACATCCAAGAATATTGTTAAACTCACTTTTTGGGAGTCCAATTTTATAACCAGTTTTCTATGCATATTACCTTTTTAGCATCTGAATCTAACTTCACTTTTTTACCGATACCTAATGGATGCATCGGATGGGTGTGACATGTATCGAAGTCAGCTAAAATTGGAATGTCTAGTCCATCTAGTTGTTCAATTAATATGTCTAAAGGTCGTTTTCCTGTGCCTAAATCATTATATTGTTCATGTTTACCTAAGATAATGCCAGCTACTTTTTCAAAAACACCTTGTAACTTAAGCATTGCAAAGTTTTTCTCAACAACGGATGCATCTTTATTACAGTCTTCCATAAATAGTATATCGCCAGGTTCAATTGGTGGAAAATAAGGCGAACCAATAAATCCATACATTGCATTTACGTTGCCGCCTATTAATCGCCCTTCTGCTACTCCACTTTTCCCAGTTATCCACTCATTATGATATAGAGTTTTTTCAGTCGTTTTTTCAAGCCAATTCACTGGTTCATCTGACCAAAATGGTGGAATCGGTACTTCGTATGGAAGCTTATTTTCTTCCATAAAATATTGTTCAAAATATCGATATGTATCATTCACAAGAGGCTCAAATTCACCAAAAGAAGGGATAAGAGCAGGCCCATAATAGGTTGTAATACCTGTTTTTGCATAAAGGGCAAGTAAAACAGCTGTTACATCAGAATATCCAACGATTAACTTTGGATTATCCTTAAATGCTTTATAATCAATATATGGCAACAAACTATTTGAATTTGTGCCACCAATAGTTGACATAATCATCTTAATGTCTGGATTTCTTATTAATTTATTTAGCTCCTCTGCCCGTTCTTTGGGTGAGCCAGAACGATATATATCTGATTGCCCTGTCAATTCACCTTCTACAATAACAAAACCTTTTTCTTCTAAAAAAACTTTCGCACGTTGATAGCGTTGATGGGCTGTTACTGTTGCAGGAGATGACGGGGTAAATATCCCAATCTTATCTCCCATTTTTAAACGTTGAAACATATTTTCAACCTACTTTCTAAGCCTTGATAAAATATGTGACCAGTCAATTCCTCAGTAAAAGAGCGGTTAACACTTTAATATAAATTAAAAACTACAACATCATAGGATAAAATTTAGTCAAAAAGAAAAAGAGCTCAAGCTCCATGTTCTTGAACTCAAGCACTCTTTTGTTGAATTAAATTTTAAACGTTTGAATTAGACATACCTCATCATCAATTAGTTCCAGTCTTTCTTGAGTTTCAATATTTAATTTAATATAAACTTTTTTCCAAAAGGCAACCGCACGCTTATTTTCAACAACCTGCATTATAAAATATTGTCCTGGTTTCTCTTTAAATACTTTTTCTACAGTCTGCATAGCCATAGCCTATAGTTTACCTTTGTACTAAAAGAGTATAAACAAGCCTTTTATTCCATAATCATTGTTTTTTTCTACGTAAAACCCTACCTTTTTTCTTAATTAGCATATTAGTTACCTATAGTTTTAAATATTATGAATGACTTTTCGGGTTCGATATTTTATGCTATTTAGGTTGTATTTTATCGTTCTATCAATCTCTTTTATCTTTAAAAAACTCAGGATTACCGCTCTGTTAGATATTCTATAAAGTAATCTCTCGTTTCTTGATGAGTGAGTATTTCTATCACCTTGTTTTTATCAATGAATACTGCATCACTTACTTCATGATCAATTGGACTAAGTGTGTTGATGTCCCCAATAAATTCTACAAGAAACATCGTTGTTTCTTGTTTGACGTATCCAATTTTAATTATAAGTTCATCTGAAAAATCAAAGTGAATTTTTTTGTCAAACTCTTTGATAATTTTATATTCAATCGAACCCGTCTCTTCGTGTAATTCACGTAATAGTGCATCGTAATAATCCTTGTCGTTTTTTTCTACCCCACCTTTAATAAAGTCCCATTCCCCTTTAATAATCTGTTTACCTTCAGAAGTATTTATGGTGGTTTTACATACAACTAAAAACTTATTTCGATTAAAAACTATTGCACCGACAGCTTTTCTAATCATTTATCCCCTTCTCTTTCTGTATCTCAATATTCCGATGTGACAAATCACCTTCTAAAACAATGTTGCTTTCTTTACCATTTAACTGGATGATCGTTAGACTAGTGTCATGAATAAAAGGAGGCTCCCATAATTTTTCTAATGGATAATTTTTAAAAAAAGCTAATAACGTTTTAATAACAACAGAATGAGTAACAATTAGAATATTTCCTGAGCTATGTTTCTCTTGTACGGAAATAATAGCATTCACTACTCTGTTTTTTAGGACTGCAAAACTTTCACCATTTAATGATTTATATAGATGTGGTGTATTCCAAAAAGAGTAATATTCCATTGGATATATATCCTCTATAGCTGAAAAAGTTTGACCTTCCCATAATCCCATATTTATTTCCCTTAAATTTTCATCAAGAATAATAGGGATTTCTCTTCCGCCTTTAATTAAGTTAGCGGTTGAAACAGTTCTTTTACTGGGACTTGTATAGATTGCATCAAATTTTACTTCTTTAAGCGTATTTCCTAAAGATATTGCATTACAAATTCCATTCTCTGTTAATTCTGAATCACTCCAACCTTGCATTCTTTTTTGTGTATTCCATACAGTTTCACCATGTCTAGTTATATACAAAGTTAGCATATATACCCCCTTCAATAATAATTATCCAAAAATTTCTTGCAACTAGTTTTACGATTTTGACATTGATAACAAAGATAAACTTTGGTTTAAACAGAAATAAATAAAAATGGAGGCGTTTCTTGACGATCCGCCCCGCATTTAGTGCACAATTCTTTAATGAAACAATTTCTATTTTGGTATTCTTTTAGAACCAATCTTTTGAACTCCAGTGAGAATAAGGATATAGACCCCATCAAATAGAGGTTAATGCTTGATAGTATTAATTAGTTCAATCATTTTTTTTGAGGCAATGTTCCAAGCTATGAAGAAGTCTTCAACTGAGGAGTACCTGCGACTTCTATCTTCTTCAACTGCCTTGAGCGCAACTTCATAAAGTTCATGTCCCGCATCCCATTTTAAAAATGAACGGTCAAGTTCTCCTCCTAATAGTCCAAATGCAATTGCACCCATGTTAAACACGTTAGTTTTTTCATCTATTTCAGCACCAAGTTTAAATTCTTCTGGCGACATAAATCTTGAAGAACCCCAAAGCCTTCCCATAGTATTAATGAATGGTTTTGCCATATATAGATCAATATCACATATCTTTGTTATGTTATTCTTAAAATCATATAAAATACTACCGTCATAAAAATCAACAGCTACATAATTCTTCTTTTCTACATGTAGATGGAATTCAAAAATACTCTTTAATGATGCTAAGCGATATGCAATCGGTAATTGTTTATATCGATAAAAAGGGGAATCAGGATGATTATATTTATGTGGTGGAGGAAAAGACCAATGAGAATGTAGACATTCTCCATTGAACCAATCAAACACTAACCCATATCCGTTCTCAACCTCGAAATAATCTAATAGATTTATCAAGTGTGGATGATTCAAATCCTGATAAAGTGATATAGACCTTTTTAATCTTGCTATGGCATCTTCCGGGTGTCCTGAATACTCTAAAGTCTTCGCTCCTGCATACTTCACAAACCTTTTAGTTCCATTTTTTTCAACCCCAAAACATATATTTCCAGAATCTTGTTCATCAAAAACACAAAAAACATCGCCAAGACTTTTAAGCCATTCAAAATCATGTTTCTCTTTTAATTGAAATGAAACACTACCTAAACTAATTACTTGTGATCCATTCATTTAATCCTCCCAATAGGTTTTATGCTAAAATTTTTCGACAAATATAGGCCAAATAAAACCAAGATCGTTCCAATTACTGAAAATATCGTAATAGGTTCTCCAAGCAATATGGCTCCTAATAGATAACCAGCAACAGGATTTAACCATCAGTTAAACAAGAAATAATTATTAAGCTTTTTTTACACATTCATATACATGAAATGAACTTCCTTCTCCATATCCGTTAATAACTTCATGAAGTATAATTTCATCAAAATCATTTGATTTTAGAATATCTTCAAATTCTCCAGATTCATAAAGGCGAATTTGGAAATCCATTATTTCTGATTTCTCTATTTTCCCATCCTTTATTAATTGATATTTCAGTTTTGTATTTAACATTTTCCTTGCTTGGTCATAATTGACTTTCTTATATTCAACAATCTCATTGTGATCAATGTGATGTCTATTCGTTTCAATCCATTCAGAAATATCTTCTACTGTACTTATGTTTGTCATGACAGTTAAAAGTAATTTACCATCTTCTTTTAAAAGTGATTTCATGTTAGCAAGACTAACATTAACCAATTCATCTGGTAAAAGTGAAAAAGAACCAAATGGTATCATAATTAAATCATAGTTTTTGTCGCCTTTAAATTCTTCTATTTTGCCGTAAGAAACATTTGGTTTAAGGTTTAATTTCTGACCCTTTAATTTACATACTCGCAACATTTCTTCTGAAATATCAAATCCCTCGATATTAATTCCTTTTTCCATAAAAGGAATAAGCATTCTACCGTTTCCACACATAGGTTCTAACACTTTCATCTTTTTGTCTTTGACAAAAGACATAAAAAACTCAAGTTCTTTCCCTACTGCAATGGATTTATCTTTTTCGTATATTAGTGTGCAAAGTTCTCCATAATATTCATTCAACAAAATCGCCCCCAAACTATTTGTTTTTTTCTTTTGAACTACCTTACCGTGGTAGTTTAAAAAGTTGTTAGTAAAATAATGACTATTCAAAAAACTTAAACAGCTTTTTTTAATGCGCCTCTACTTGTTGTAGAAACGCATCCGTTAGTTGTAGAAGTTATTTTATTTTAGGTAATATTGTTTTCAGTTCAATTAAATCATCTATTACCAAATCTGCCTTTGCGAGTTCATCTTCTTGCGCAAAATCAAAATTACATCCAATTGCAATTAAACCATTATCTTTTGCCGCATTAATATCAGAGAGACGGTCTCCGACTACTGCTGCTTTTTTTATATCATATTTCTTTATAATAGTTTTAACTAAATCTCCTTTATCCAGCGTCTGTATTTGTTGAATACTAAATGTTTCAGTAACCCAATTATCTAAATTATAATAACTCACAATTGCTTTTAAGTATTCCATTAAACCATTACTCGCTATGTAAATGGTAAAATTATTCTCTTTTAAATAACTGAAAACTTCCTTTACATTAGGATATAAAGCACCTTTCCCACTTCTTATATTTTCAACTAACCTTTCCAGAAAATAAGCATCCGTTTGTTCTCTTACTTCATTGGAATGCTCTGGCAACAAGGCTTCCCATACTTTTGGTAAGGGTACCCCCATAATTTCACGATATTTATCAATTGGGGTCACTGTATCCCATTTATTTAATGACCGTAAATGGTTAAATGTATCGTCAAGTGATAATTCTAAAATTCTATCTGTTTGAAATAGAGTTCCATCCATATCAAAAATCAGTGATTGTAACATTGCTTTCTCTCCCTTTTGCCGTTGCCTCTACAGTTTACCATAAAAACAGAATAGTCTAACCAATTTCTGTTGAAGAGTGCGTAATAGTACTCATACCACCTTTTGTTTCCTTGCGGTATTTACTTCTAGCACCAGTTAGAGAACTAGGATTTCTTAATAAGCAAGTTTCTTTGAAAGATAATACTGTTGATTATCTTTATTAGGATGTTCTTCTATTACACCGACTACTTCATAACCATATTTTTGATAGAAATTTGGGGCTTGAAAGCTAAATGTATCTAGTTGAATGAGTTTGCATCTATTCTCTCTTGCAATTCCTTCTATATTATCTAATAACTGTTTTCCGTACCCTTCACCTCTAAGAGATTCATCAACCCATAAGAAATCAATATGTAAGTGATACCAAAAAATCGTTCCTGTAATACCACCTAAAATTTTCTCCTCTTCATCTCTAAGGATAAAGCTAATGTTTTTGACTGGGTGTTTTACTTCATCTGGTAGTTTAGAAAGGTTGTGTTCAATTACCTTTTTACGAATATAATCACTGTCTTCTTGATTCCATTGCTGAGTTATTTTCATAATTTTCCCTCCATATAAGTCAAATATTTCGTAAATAAATCCATTTCTTATCAGTAATAGAATCCATCCAATTATATTATCGTTCTCTATTGCAATTAAATAATAGTTCCCTCTTCCAAAAAGAATGAAATTAAAAAGAAAAAAGGCGATTCCCTATTAGAACAATCACCCTATGTTATTTATTTTTTTGCCAAAAGCATGGTCTTAATTTGAAGCTGATTAACAAATAGAGGGTTTTCCGCCGCAGACATTGAAGGCCAACCAGTTACAGTCTTTGCTACTAATTGGTTATTTTAAGGATCTAGAATTGGAATAACGGGAATATAAATCATCTGAGGGAAGTATTGGGGACAACACTTATGAGTTAGAGGCTATATCTGAGCCACAGTAAAAACATGACAGAAGAAAGAATTATCATGTACCTAATCAAGTCAATGAAGAAAAAAACGACATATTCAGGATTGAAGACTGAATATGTCGAGAAATTTATTATGCTTAATGACTTTGAGATGACTTTAACCGTCAACATTTATGTCCAAATCCACCTGCTTTAATAGGTGGTTGTTTAAGGCATGTTAGCGGTTTTATTTTGACATGATTGCTAAATCGTCAATTTTTACATTTCGTTGAGCAAAGACTTTTTTAACAATTTTTAGAGCGTTCAAGACACGTGGGAAACCTGTATATGGAAGCAAGTGCACGACAGTTCCAACAATTTCTTTTGGAGTTAATCCAATATTAAGTCCTGAGTTGATATGCAATTCCAATTGTGGCTCTGTACCTAGAGTTACAAGAGAAGCGATTGTGGCAATGGTACGTTGCTGATTCGTTAACCCCTCACGTGAATAAATATCTCCAAAACCAAATTCAACAATAAAATTATCTAAATCTGGTGCAAGATCTTTAAATGCTTCTTGAATTTGAGAGACTGTTGAGATTTCATTATTTCCTTCTAATGTATACTCATTTATTATATCTAAACCTCTTTGATAACGATTTATTTCTGCCATATTATTTTCCTCCTAAAAAGTCATAAGTATTTAACAGAAATAACTATAACGCAGTTTTAATTATGCGTAAAATACATATAACTCATGCGATTCATTCCTTTTTTTCATTTTAAAAAGGTAACTCAGCTGAAATATACTTGATAAATTCACGAACTGCAGGTGATGCGTGTTTTTCTTTTTTTGAAATAAATCCTAAATTCCAAGGAAATCTTGGATTATCGATAGGAATCGCCTTGATTAAATCTTGATCGACTTTTTTTGCCATAGGTTTTGGAAAAATAGAAATCCCTAAGTTTTCACCAATCATTCCACTAATAAAATCCCATTGAGAACTTTCGAAAGCAATTTCCGGACGAAAACCAACTCGTAGGCATTCTTGAATAATGAGGTCATGAATAGCAAACTCTTGCTTAAATAGAATGAAAGTTTCATTTTGTAACTCTTTCATTTCAACTTTTTCCCACTTCGCTAAGGGATGGGAATTATGGACGAAGAGCGACAGTTCATCATAAACAAAGGGAACAACATCAAACTCCTTTTCATCCACGGGTAGCATAACCACACCAAGATCTAATGTTCCGTCTCTGACTTCCTGTTTAACCTTTTTTGAATCATCTTCAAAGAGTTTTATTTTGATATCTGGGTACAGATTATTGAATCCTTTAATGATTTTGGGGAAAAATAAAAAACCAATTATTGGCGGTATGCCAATTTTTATTTTGCCTTTTTTTAAGTTCATTAAATCATATAGATGTATAGATAAATCATTTAGCGATTCCATAATCCTTTCCCCTTCTGCCAAAACGATTTCTCCTGCTTCCGTTAATTCAATTTTCTTTGCGGAACGGTCAATCAGTTCTACATTTAATTCTTCTTCCAAACTTTTGACTACTTTACTTATTGTAGACTGCGACAAGTGGAGAGATTGGGAAGCTTTAGTAAAACTTTTGTATTTGGCTACTTCTATAAAGTAAGTGAGGTGACGTATATCCATGAATGTAATCTCCTATCTATGAAATATATATATAATTTGTATTCCTACCATTCATTTTACTCATACTAATTGGAGATGTATACTCAATGGGAGAACAAAATTTTAAATTATGGGAGTGGTATCATGAATAAAATATTTGAAATCAAAGAGTCCGTAATTACGGGGCAACTAATAAAATCGTTTTTGTAGGGCTACCCTTATCAACTACGGATTGTAATACTAAGTGCAACACCCAAGACTAACTTGATTACCAAATATAAGAATACTGCAGACAAAAATAGTATATCAAATCAAGGGTAATTGATATAAAGCGTTGAGTGACTAAATCTGGGCGAAAAAGTTCCTTCAAAACGTGAAGTCTATATCTATGTATACCCCACTTTCTCCAAATCATCCCCTCGCATTGATAGTACTATATTACTTAAATTTTTGGGAAAAGAGGAGAATTAGAAATGTCAGAAAAGAATACTCAATCAGAAGCGGATCAATTAGATGTACTAAATCAATTATTAAAACCTGAAGTTCAGGAATCCCTCAACATATTAATAGAGGAATTACCAAAATTAACTGAGTTAATAACTCTTTTAAATAAATCCTATGACTTTGCTCAATCAATTTCAACAGACGAAATATTAAAAAATGATACTGTAAGTGCTATTACAGAACTCGCAGTTCCAGTTGTTGAATCTATAAAACATGTTGCGGCAACTGCAATTGAAGCAAAAGATTATTCAGAGTCAAATGTTGAAAATGTCGGTATTTTCGATCTAATGAGAATGTTAAAAGATCCACAAATACAAAAACTTTTCCGTTTCACTAAGGCTTTTCTTCAAATTTCTGCAAGAAAAAATACTCAAAAATAGTACTATTTATATTTAATCAGTAAGAACGGAGGATTAATAATGTCGAAACATATTGTTATCATAGGTGCAGGTTATGGCGGATTACTATCTGCTTTAACTGTTCGTAAATATTTAAACAACAATGAAGCAAAAGTTACAGTAGTAAATCAATACCCAACCCACCAAATCATTACAGAACTACATCGTCTTGCTGGTGGAGCAATTGCTGAACCAGCCATATCAATTCCATTAGAAAAAATCTTCAAAGGCAAAGATATCGACCTTCAAATTGCAAAAGTTGAATCTTTTAATGTGGATAAAAAGCTAGTAAACCTAGTAAATGGGACAACTTTAACGTACGATGCACTTGTCGTTTCATTAGGTAGTCAAACTGGTTTCTTTGGCATCCCCGGCCTAGAAGAAAACAGCATGGTGTTAAAATCGGTTGAAGATGCAAACCGTATTTATAACCATATCGAAAGCCGTATTGCAGCTTATGCTCAATCTAAAAACGAAGCGGATGCAACAATCGTTATCGGCGGTGGCGGACTAACTGGTGTTGAACTTGTTGGTGAAATCGTTGACAACTTCCCTAAAGTTGCTAAAAAATATGGCGTTGACTTCAAAGACATGAAGATCAAACTTGTTGAAGCTGGTCCAAAAATTCTACCAGTTTTACCTGACCAATTAATCGCACGCGCAACAGAAAGCTTAGCTTCTCGTGGCGTTGAATTCTTAACTGGTCTTCCTGTAATAGGCGTTGACAAAAACAAAATTTCATTAAAAGATGGTTCAACAATTAAAGCAAATACATTCATCTGGACAGGTGGCGTTGCAGCTCTTCCTATCGTTGGCGAATCTGGTCTTGCATGTGACCGCGGTAAAGCAACAATCAACGAATACCTTCAATCAACCTCTCATCAGGACGTATTTGTTGTTGGTGATTGCTCAGTTGCATTACCTGGTGATGGTGGTCGCCCATTATACGCACCAACTGCCCAAAATGCTTGGCAAATGGGTGAACTTGTAGGGTTCAACTTATTTGCATACTTACAAGACAAAAAAATGGACGTATTTTCGCCTATAAATTCAGGTACGCTTGCAAGCCTTGGACGTAAAGATGGTGTTGCGATCGTTGGAGGAAACGAAACTCCACTTAAAGGACTTCCTGCATCATTAATGAAAGAAGCAAGTAACATCCGCTACTTATCACATATTAAAGCATTGTATGCTTTAGCATACTAGATTCCTACTTAACCCAAAAAAGAAAGCCACTGTGTCTAAAGTTTCAATGACCATCAGGAAGTAATACAAGCTCAATGAATTTAGAAAAGTGCAAGAATATATTTCCTAAATTCAAATGAACAAAAGATGATTTTCGAGCATGCACTCCCTCTCCCGTTTGGTCATTGTTATTTGGTACCAAAGTTCTGTATGAAACTTTTGGTAGCACAGTGGCTATTATTTATTGCTTTTTTTAATCAATTTCTTTAAATGAACATAGAGAAAAAAATATCTTCAATAAATTTGCCTTGCTAGTTAATACAAATTCTATAAAGATATTTGAAAGGGATACACCTATGAAATTGAATATAAAATGGGCTTTTTTCACAATGATTATCACTATTACCACTGTGCTAGCCGGCTGTGAACCATTATTAGTTTTAGATCCAAAAGGCCCTCAGGCAAAAACCCAAGCTGATGATATTATGTTATCCATCTGGCTCATGTCAGGTATTGTCCTTGTAGTTTTCGCCATCTTAATATTCGTGTTAATTAAATACCGTGCTTCTAAACAAAGTCCAGATTATGAACCTCCTCATATTGAAGGAAGTGCACTTGTGGAAGCAATCTGTAAAAAGCCTAATTTCCTCTTTTCATTCATGTTCACTCTAAACAAAAAAGGAAAGCATTCTGTTTAACACAGAACACTTTCCTATTAAAGAGAAAGAGATTGTATAATCAACCAATTAAATGGAAACTCTATTCAATTATTAAGCTTTTGGTTTTTCTTTACCCATTGAGTCAAATAATTGTGTTGATGATAAAGCGTTAAATGGCATTGATACATTATGTTTAATTCCTTGGTTGTAAGTTGCGATTAAGTCTTTTAATAGAACAGATAATGCAGTTGCTGCTGTCCATTCTGAAACGTCACTCCAGTTTCTAACTACCCAGCTATCCCCTGTACTCACTTTTAATAAGTTTAAAATTTCTTCTTCAGGTAAGTTATAGTGTTTACCTAATTTTAAACCTTCAGCCACCGCATTCATGTTAACACCTAAGATCATGTTATTAACTAATTTTGCTACTTGGCTGTTACCTGGTTCTGTACCATAGTAGAATGTATTAGATCCAATCGCATCAAAGTATGGATTAGATGATTTCACGATGTCTTCTGAACCAGCTGTCATAATCGATAATGTTCCAGCCTGAGCACCTGAAGCACCACCGCTTACTGCTGCACTAATTAATGTTAAATCACTTTTTTCTTCAACTTCTTTACCTAATTGATTCATTGTATCAGGATCAAGTGTACTCATAACAATAACTGTTTTATTTTTAGGCCCGGCAGTTAAAAGACCACCTTCACCAAAAATAACGTCTACAGTTTGTGCATAGTCACGAACCATTGAGATAATTGCTTCGTCGGCTTGTTCGCCTACTTCTTTTATAGTTTCTACCATTGTAATACCAGCAGCTTCTGCTTTTTCGTAAACACCTTTAAATGCATCGTAACCGATTACTTCAAAACCAGCTTTTTTTAAGTTAACTGCCATTGGGAAGCCCATTGTTCCTAATCCGATAAATCCAATTTTTTTACTCATATTTATTTCCTCCAATATCAAATTTTCTGCGTAGAGTCACTCGACCAGTTAGCTATTACGCACTCATTAGATGGTGGCTGCTTCTATGCCAACATTCTGGTTGTCTATGCAACTCCACGTCATTTTCCACTTAACGTATACTTTGTTTTTTATATTAATTAAATCGATCTTATATAAAGTGTTAGCATAAGGTTCTAAATGATTCGTTAGTGTTGAAAAAGTCATTACAAGTATGGAAACTTGCTACAGTAAAATAATTAAGCTAAACCTAAGAGTGTCATGACAACGATAACGGCCATTGCTACCCAGCTGGTAACGCTTATACTGATAAATGCATTTTTGAAAGTGTCTTTCATCGTTAATCCCGTTAAATTGTTAAATATAATCAGGAATCCAGAGTAAGGAACAATTGCTAGAGCTCCAGATCCGACTGCAATAGCGCGGTGAACCGTTGCTGGATCTAATCCCAATCCCAAATAGTATGGGGCAAAATTCGTAACAGCAATACCAATTGCTCCAACAGCAGAAGCAGTAATACCACTAATAATACCTGTACCAATCATTAATGAGAGTACGGGAGGTCCCGGAATTGATTGAATTAATTTAAATACACCGTTAAACGCAGGAACACTTGTTGCAATGCTACCAAATGCAATCGTACTACCCGTTGTAATCGTTGATGTTACCGATTCGTTAGCACCTTGATTTAATACTTCTTTTTGCTGAGCGATTTGTTTACGGAATAATATCGCACTCAAAAGAATCGCAACAATCAAAGCGATAATGATAATGCTGCTCACAGAACTAAATATTAAGATTATGGCTAATAACACGATGATAGGCAGTAAGCTGATAATGAATGATGGAAGCACTCGTGTAGCTGTCACATCACTATTTCCAACCTTTTCTTTCACATTAAATGTCTCGTTATTACGCAAGCTTTTGGATAACGACAATTTCATAAATACTAGTATGAAGACAATTGCTACGATGGAAGTGACGATTCCGATAAGCGGCGCAGCAGTTAGTGTAGTTCCCAAAGCCGTTGAAGGCACAATATTGTGTAATGAAGGTGCCCCAGGTAACATCGTCATCGTGAACGTTGAAGTCCCACCAAACACAGGAATGGCAACTAATTTCCACGAAATATTAAGTTCTCTAAAGATAGGTTTAGCCATAGGAATTAATGCGAATATGATGACGAATACATTAATACCACCGTAAGTAAGAATGGCAGAAATAATAAATAATGCCACTAATGCGTTGTACGGGTTCTTTGTTCCTACTACCGACAATACTCTATTTGCAATGGAAACAGTTGCACCGCTTTTATCCATGTATTTCGCTAATATTGAACCTAATAAGAATATAGTGAAATTTGATGCAACAAACCCAGCAAGTGACCCCATATAAGAATTTTCTTTACCAAATACGGTTTCTAGTATAGGCACATCGTTAAATAGCAACACGACAATCGTCGCTATTGGTGCTGCAATGATGATATTGAACTTTTTAATTATTAAGATAATAATAGTTAGTATACCTAATAATATCCCTAAAATACCTAATATATCCATTTTAACTCTGCCTCTTTTTCTTCTCTAGTTGTTAACGGTATTAAGTAAGCAACTATTTCCCTAAATCATTCATACTTTTTCTAAAATCTATCTCAAAACGTATTGTGGTGCTGTTTATTGTTTAATTTGGTTGCACAGTTAAAGTCCGAATTGATTAAAAAACAACGTTTTTTTAAAAATTAGAGGTATGTATAATTGAGAATTATTTATGGCTTGATTTCTATTAACTAGCACGTTTATGTTCAAACCAAGCTGCTTTAACATATGGTCATTTAAATCTTCTTAGCAGTTTCAATATTATGTCTGTATTTCTAAATCCTTACTTGTTACATTTCTTTGAGGAAAACTTTTTTACCACCTATAGATCATTCAGTACACGCGGGAAGCTCTTCCATGGAATCACAGTTCCAACAATTTCTTCTGGAGTTAATCCAACTGTAAGTCCTGTGTTGAAGCGACTCTGTATCTAGAGTACATGAGAAGTGATTGTGGCAAGCGTACGTTACTGATCAGTTAGCCCTCTCGTGAATAAATATCTCCAAAAACAAATTCAACAATATAACTCTCTAAATCAGATGCATGTTCTTTAAATTCGTCTATCCTATGTAATATCTAAACCTATTTGGAAACGCATTATTTTCCTTGTTGTTTTCCTCCCAAGATGTTATCTGTATTTGACAGTAATACTATAACCAGTTTTCACAAATTCGTAAAATATATATAATTCATGGAACACATTCCTTTTTTTCATGATTGATGAGGTATTTCAGCTGAAATATACTGGATAAATGCACGAACTGCAGGTGAAGCGTATTTCATATTTTTTAAAATAAATCCTAAATTCCAAGGAATACTTGGATTATCGATGGGAATCGCCTTGATTAAATCTTGATCGCCTTATTTCAAATGGGCTTTGGGAAAATCCAAATCCCTAAATTTCCGCCAATCATTCCACTAAAGAACTATGAAATATATACATAATTTGTATTCTTTTCATTCATTTTACTCATACTAATTTGAGATGTAAACTAAATGGGAACACAAATTTAAATTATGGAGGTTTTTATAATGAGTAAAAAAATTGGATTTGTAGGATTAGGTACAATGGGCTTCCCGATGGCCGTTAATTTAAAAAAAGCTGGTTTTGAAGTAATTGGTTATGATGCATTTAAAGGTGTTTATAAGAAGGCAGAAGCTGCAGGAATAACAATGGTAGAGACGTTAAAAGAAGTGGCGGAACAAGCTGACGAAGCGATTATCTCAATGGTTCGTGACTTTAACCAAAATGTTGACATTATTTTTGGTGAAGGCGCTCTATTATCTGCCCAACCTAAAAATAAAACAATTATTGTCATGAGTACACTTGACCCTGAAACAATGAATCAATTAGGAAAAAAAGTCGAAGAAGAAAGTGATTTGAGATTAATTAGCGCTGCGGTAAGCGGTGGTGCTTCAGGTGCTCAAGCTGGAACATTATCGATTATGACAGCTGGTTCAGAAGACATCGTGAAATCTTTTAAGGCCTACTTTGATGCGATTGGATCCAATACATTCTACTATGGCGAGGAACCAGGAAACAGCCAAGTAGCAAAATTAGTTAATAATATGATTTTAGGTATTAACATGAATGCCGTAGCTGAAGGACTTAAATTAGGAAATCACTATAACTTACCCCAAGAAGAGATCTTAAACCTATTAAAAGTAAGTACAGGGGATAGTTGGGTAGTTAGAAATTGGAGCGATATTTCTGAATGGACAGCAGACACTGCCTTGGCTGTTTTACTTAAAGACTTAAAAGCGGCTTATAACGAAGGGCTTAACCATAATGTATTGATGCCGTTCAATGCCTTATCATCTACACAATTATTTGATTCTATGGGAAAAGAGAAACCAGAGGCCAAATAGTTGAATAAAGTTACCACTTAATTGGTTGATTATACAATAATTCTAATAGGAAAGTGTTCTGTGTTGAACAGAATGCTTTCCTTATTTGTTTTGCATGAATTTTAATAAATACATTATTTTAGTAACTAAACCTATTTATACACCTATAAAATTAATCTATTAAATTTGGTCTTGTCTGTTGTGATTCTATTATAAATGTAGCTGAAAATTGTTATATCTATTGGTTTGTACAGCAGCTCAACAGGAGGTATTGCCTCAGGGGATAAACAAGGACTTGCTATTATTGTTATGGATGTTTTTGGGGCGTCAAATTCTCATAGACCACCTTGATTTCATTGACGATTTCTTCGGGAAGGGATGTCTCAACTGTTTTCATTCCCAATTGGGCTCTCCTCGGTTTATAGCGGTGCAGCAACACTCTTGATAGATGTGTCATGACATGGTGGAGCTCGAAAAGGACTCTCAAATAATCCTTTTCGATATATGTATGTTCGGTCACGGTAAACAGATCAACATGCACTAAATTCTCATAGACTGCTAGGATCTGTGGAGCCACAATGACAATATCATCATGAAACAGTATTTTATTATAAGCCTCTAAATGTTGGATCCTGCTTTGAAGGAATTCTTTTTCATCTTCATCATTCACCAGGCAATACAGATCTATATCTGAGTGCTCGTCCTGTTCGCCGCGCCCTATTGAACCTTTTAAGAAAATCGATTGCACCCTGTTGTCTTTCTTCAGACTGTTTACAATTGCATGCACTACATCGTCTAAAATCATCGGGACTCCCTCCTCAAAAAACTAGATATTGCACCATCAGGTATTTTGCAAACTTTCTTTTAAAATGTGAAAAAGGGTTATCTGGAGATCAAAGCTTTCTTAAATTTCGCTATTGACAGCTGCCCCAAAGGTACTCTTAGAAATAACTTCTGTAATCATAAAGCATTGCTGCTAGTGTTATGATTGTGTATGCCAAAGATGTGATAAAAACAATATTAGGTGAAAACTCAAACTTTTGACTTTCCATTCTAATACCTGTGGAACCTTGAATGGTCATATCCAAGTGTCGGGAACCAAGACTACCCTTTGAAGTAAAAAACCAAATAATAATGGTAACTGATAATCCAATTAAAAATGAATAGTCAATGAATTTCGTATGAGTGAAATATGTTATACCGAAACTCAAACCTAATAAAACTAATAAAGTTATAACAATGGTTAGTAATTTTCGTTTCATATTGTCTTCCCCTTTCCGATTCAAGTACTATGTATCTAAAATATATACGATTAAACAAACGTTTAGTTTTACAAATATTTAGTCTTTTTCCATTAAACTAGAATTCTGTATCGGCTATACTAAAACAGACAGTTTTGCTGAGATGTCGTGAACACTTTCCCCAACTCTAACAAACCATCTAGTAAACTAGAATTAATCGTTTACTGGATGTAAGAGACTTGGAGGAAAGCCTAGCCTTATAGGTATCAACTACTTCATCTAAACTTCTAAAACCATTCGTACTGTTTTTAGAATATGACCATCAAAATCATCGTCAAATTCTTCAACTGTGTTAAAACCTTTAGCTTCATAAAAAGTTTTACCTATTTTATTATCTTTTTCTACGTTTATATAAATCTCTCTTACATCTTCTAACATTTTAATCCCTTCTCGTAACAAAGCAGTACCTATTCCCCCTCCTTGATGTTCAGGATAAATATATATTGCCCCTAATTCAACTTCACCTTCATTTTTAACTGGGGAGAAATTAGCAAAACCTACGATGCTATTTTTTACTTCTGCAACAAGTAATAATGAACCATTTAAACGTTTTTCCATCATTTCATCGCTGTATGCTGAGTTTAAAAATTGTTCTTGTATCTCAGATGGGATAATCCCTTCATAAGTCGCATTCCAACTTTTTTGTGCTACATCTTGAACTTTTCCCGTATCTTCTTTTATCATTTTACGAATTATGAAACTCACTTGTACCATCCTCCATATAGTTTTGTATTGTTACAACAGATTCATCTTTAATCGTAAGTGACACATGTACAATAAGAAAAAAAGAGTTACCTGAGCAACCCAATGATTTTAACTAAAGCACTCGGCGTTAGTTAAAATAAGAAACTTATTTTTTACTCGAAGTTGCCTCGAACCATAAATTCCCTTATATCCCCAAAATAGTTTTAATACGGTTATTTTCTTCTTTCTTATCCAAATACTCAAAGAAACCCAGTTGATTCCCCCAAGGGTCAGTGAAAGTTCCCCATTTTGCAGAGACTTCTTCACGTGAGAATATCTCAAAGTTCTCAATTCCCAACTCTTTAACAAGTCTATCTCTTTCGGCAATTATATTAGTAACCCCTAAACGTAAAGGTCCACTACCTTCATAAGGCGTTCCTTCAGCAACTTGCAACCAACAACCAGGTAGGATTTCCCATTCGATGAATCCATCGTGTGGTATTAGATCAGGCTTTTTGTTTAGTAAAATTTCATACCACCTATGACCTTGTTGAATATTAGTTACACGGATTTGATTAGTTATTTCAAAAATCATTTATTTCCCTCCTAGAATTGTATATATCTATAAATTCTAGGAGTCGAGATAATACTCCTTCTTATTCTTAGACTAAACTGCTACGTAGTTCGACCTTCTGATCGATGTCATTTGGCAAATACGGTACTAATAAAAGTTCCTTTAAATTACAATTTTACTTTCTCCTAACAGACCTGTTCTGCAAAAGTCCCCATTTGTTAAAAAAAGACCTCCAAATAACTAGTATATGATAGTAAATGAGTGATGCAATTATCCCAAGACCCATAAAATTAATTGTCTCTGAATTAAATTCAACTGCACCATTTGAAAGTATTAACAAAAAAATAATAGTACTAACAACTCCCGCCAAAATATAACAAACTAAGTTTATAAAATACCTTATACTACCAAATTGTTTTTGGTACTTCACACACAAATTATCAATAATAAACGACCAAATAACACCCGCTATTATTAATATAGGACCCGAGTATGTAGTATAGATAATAAATAGTCCCGAAAGAGAAGTATAAGAAGTATTTGGTTGTCTATTTGAAATAGGCTCATAAGCAAAAACGGCAATTGATATACTTAATAATGCAGTTGCTACTATTCCAATTAAGATACGTTTAACTATTTCAACAAGCACTTATAAAACATCCTTTCGTTTAGTCTATCATTCTATACGTTTGGCAATAATCCCTTTAATCGTACTTTTTAGGAACAATAGATTACTCTTAATCTCAGTCCGGTTATTTCAAAAATATACTACTTTACTTAATTTATTCGACGATACATAATCAATGCTATTAATTTCAAAAAGCGGATAAGATGGATCACCGAAGTCTACCTGATGTTTTGTAAGTAAAAAGACCATCGAAAATGATGGTCTTTTGCTATCCAGTCTGTATCTGATTTATATATAAATTTTCCATGGAAATATATAAGCGTCAGACTGAAGTTCTAGGTGCTATTTATTAAAATTAAAAGAGGATCATCAATCATTTCAACATCTTGAATTATTATGTACAAGATAAATTCAAAATTTGATAATTTTCTTTGTTTCTATTTATCCTTTCTTATACCCTGAAAATAGCTGTGACAATGCGAAACGAAAGCCTCTGAGATTTTTGTTGGGTATGTATATCGATGCTTTAATAAGCCAATCGTACGTGTAAACTTCCCATTTTTAATTTTTAAATGCTTTATTTTATCTTCATATAAATTAACAGATGTTTCAGGTGTAAACGCTGCCCCACGTCCATTTTTTACTAACTGCAAAATCGTTGTTGCTTCTTCTACTTCTACTTGATAAATAGGCGTATATCCTACTGTTTTGCAAAATTGATCCGTAAATTGACGAAAACTGTACTGATCTGTTAATCCGATAAATGATATATTCTCCAATTCCATTAAGTCAATTGTACCTGTTTTAGCCTCTTTAAATGATTTTGGAACAGTTAAAAAAATTTCTTCTTCAAATAATGGCACCCACTCTACATTCGAATGTTCTATTTTTTCTGTTGTAATACACACATCATATTTGCCATTTTCAATAAACTGTTGCAAATTTTCTTTCGATAACGGAACTTGTTGATATTTCACATGTGGATACTCATTAAAAAATATATCTATAATATTTGAAAATGTGTATGGAAGAGTTGTAACTATTGATAAATTACCATTTCCTTCCCCTCGTCTCTCCTCCAATCCACGCTCTAAATTACGTATTACGGAGAAAACATGCTCTGCTTCTCTAAATAAAAAACGGCCATTTTCATTTAATGAAATGTGTTTACCATTACGGAAAAATAGATCCATTTTTAGCTCTGCCTCGAGATTTGTAATCGCCTTGCTTAACGCTGGCTGCGATATCAAAAGTTCTTTTGCAGCTAGTGACATATTTTCTAATTCTGCTGTTATATAAAAGTATTTTAATTTAATTAAGTCCATAGTTCACCTCATTATTTATAACCTAAAGTTATAAGTAAATAATAAATAAGTATTTTTAATTATATCAAAATGAGTATAATATGTACATTGTCACTGATATGTGAACAATTTGTGAATCATACATAATTGTGGACAAAGTATGAACTAAATAGAGGGAGTTGTCGAATATGAGATTAAAAGACAAAGTTGCAATCATTACAGGAGCAGCATCAGGCATGGGACAAGGGGAAGCTATCCGCTTTGCAAAAGAAGGAGCAAAAATAGTAGTAGCTGACTTAAATTTAGAAGGAGCACAAGCAGTGGCTGATGAAATTAATGCTTTTGGTGGGGAAGCTATCGCTGTATCAGTAAACGTTATGAAAACCGAAGATATACTAAATTGCGTAAAAGTAACAGAAGAGACATTCGGCCCAGTTGATGTATTAGTAAATAATGCAGGTGTATTCGATAAATATGCTAAATCATTAGACACGACTTTAGACCAATGGAACTTTTTCATTAATATTAACTTAACAAGTGTGTTCGAATTTTCGAATGCTGTATTACCAAGCATGATCGAACGTGGTACTGGTTCAATTGTTAATATTGCTTCAGTTGCAGGTCTTGTTGCAGGTAAAGGTGGAGCGGCTTATACAGCTACTAAACATGGAGTAATTGGATATACAAAACACTTATCTTCCGAATATGCGCGCTATGGAATTAAAATTAATGCGCTTTGTCCGGGTACAATCGAAACACCTTTAACTAAAGATGTTTTAGCAGATATCCCTAAAGATTTAGTACCAACTCGTACATTTGGACAAGTAGAGCAAGTAGCAGATTTAGCAGTATTTTTAGCATCTGATGAAGCGAAATTCATGAATGGTGCAATTGTTCCAATTGATGGCGGATTCACAATTCAATAATTTCATAATTAAAAGTAGTCTTAACTGATCAATAAATATACAACGGAGGAGCAACAGTGCTTGCTTCTCCATTTTTATGAGGTGGAAATATGAAAAAGCGAGGCAAAATTCACTATGCTTGGTGGATTATGGTAGCAAGTGCTGCGATTTATGCCGCAAGCGTTGGAATTATCGTTAGCTGTGCCGGTTTACTATACCGTGCTGTAGCTGAAGACTTTAATGTAGGTGTTTCTGAAATTAGTTTGTATACATCATTAATGTATTTAACTATCACAATTTTACTACCTTTTGCAGGGAAAGTATTGTACAAATTTGATATACGATATATTTTAACAATTGCTGGTATTATTAACGCACTAGCATTTGGGCTAATGGGTACTTATCATTCGGTTATCCCATTTTATGTTTCGGGAATTGCGTTAGGGATTGGGAGTACATTCTTAATTTACGGTTCGATTCCCTTAATCATGAACAACTGGTTTAAAGCAAAAGCAGGTACTTCTTTAGGTATCGCTATGGCATTTATGGGAGTTGGTGGTGCAGTTTTCGCTCAAATTACAGGTGTTTTGATTGAATCCATTGGTTGGCGTTCAACTTATATCGTATTGGGTATTATTGTAGCAATTCTAATCTTACCATTCTCAATTTTTGTCATTCGTTCAAAGCCAGAACAACTAAATATGACTGCTTATGGTGCCGATGAAGTTGATGATAATGCTTCTAATGTACAAAAAGCACCTGAAAAAGGTGTTTTAAAAGGTGTAGCGATGAAATCACCAGCATTTTATTTAGTACTGTTATTTACAGGATTGTTTGGTTTGGCTTCAACGGTAAGCTTCCACGTACCAAACTTTGTACAATCAGTAGGATTTACAGCTACAATGGCTGCTACAGGAGTAACTTGTGTAACGATTGGTCAAACAGGTGGTAAATTCTTACTTGGGGCAATTAATGATAAATTTGGGATTAAAACCGCGCTATTTGTTGGTATTGGCGGTGGTATGATTGGTGTAGTTGCATTGCTAATTTCGGATTCGTTCGGAATTGGTGTGCTTTATGTTGGTGCATTACTATTTGGTATTGGGTTCTCTGGATCTACCTTACTTCCACCAGTAGTAATTCGAGAAGTGTTTGGCGGACGTGATTATGCATCTATTTATACTACAATTATGTCAGCTTCTACGTTAGGTGTAGCATTCGGTACAACATTATTCAGTTACCTATTTGACTCGACTGGTTCTTACTACATCGTTTTCATTATTGTCATTGTGCTCTTTATTATTACGATTTCTTCTAGTTTATTCTCTTTAAACTGGAAGAAAAAATTAAATTACTAAACATTTAAACACCTACAAAGTTCGATCATTTTGTAGGTGTTTTTTATTGTCAGCTTTATATTTCGCTAAAGCACGCAGTTAGTGCACTTTAAGAAAAAAAGAATTTTCTAAAACCCATGATCTTCAACTAAAGCACCATGACTCATGATCCCTTTTTATTTGTCCATACTTCCTTTGTTATAGATCTTATGTGGTAGATTCCAGTTAAAATAGACACTTAATATCCTTAACATAGCGATTATGATTAACAGAGAAAATGTAGCATAGGGGCCACGTATCCAATCCAAACCAATGACAAGACCTGCTAATACTGCCCAAAAGGCATAGATTCCAGAACAAAAAATCATCGGTTTTCGACCTGCGAACACATCTCTTATCATCCCGCCACCTGTACCTGTCATGCAAGCTGCTATAATTACTGCCATTAATGGTGCATCAATAGATACAGCATAATTTGCACCTTGAATGGCGAAAGCTGCTAAACCAATGGCATCAAAAAACACCACACTGTTTTTCCATTTACTAATCCATTTATTCGGAAATATATAAACCATAGTAATAGCCAAAAATGCGATTTCAAATAAATAACCTTGTATCCAAAAGTTTTCAATTGGTATCCCAATCAATATATTACGTATGAGACCGCCTCCGAATGCTGTCGTAAACCCTAATACGTACATACCGAATAGATCATAATCCTCTTCTATAGCGATAAGCACACCACTTATTGCAAAAGCAACGGTACCAATAATATTAAGAATGTCCCATGTCAAATTAATTCCTCCTATCCTCTCTGGACCGATTTAAGCATAAAAGAGTCGCTCAAATAGTAAATATTGAACGACTCTACTGTTTTATTAGCATGCTGATGAAATATTTTAATAGTTCTAGCTAGTTCTGCTTTCTAACAAACTCCTTAATTCCAATTTTATCTACAAGAACAATATCTCTTATGTAAAAAATACCCTAAAATACTGCTGTTTAAACTAATTCCATCGTTTTACCTAAATTAATTTCTAGATCAATACAAAACCACCTATGAAATAGCAATCGTTTTCATAGGTGGTTTATAAATTGTTTAAACAATAATCTTTGGTTTTCTTTGTTCCAAAACTGGTTCTTTCCATTCTATTTCTTCGCCCGTTTCAATATCAAGGAATGTACTTGTTTCATTAAACCATCGATCTGGTGCTTGGTGTCCCCAGAACGTTTGACGAAGTGGGTCATTTAGATCCCAACGTTTTGGTATTAAATCTGGATCACTTGTTAAGTAATCACCTGTGTACAGCTCTATGCGATGCCCATCTGGATCTCTCAAGTAGAGGAAGAAAGCGTTAGATAATCCATGACGTCCTGGTCCACGTTCAATAGAATCTGCATAGCCCATACTCGCTAAAATGTCACAACAATCGAGTACGCTTAGTCGATCTGATAGTGTGTATGCAAAATGATGTAACTTAGGCCCAGGACCACTCATAAAGGCTTGATCATGAACAGTTGGTTTTCGATAAAGCCATGCTGCCCATAATTCACCATCTTCCGTATCTGTATATTCAGAACACGAGAATCCTAGTTGGTTTACAAAGAAATCATAAGCTTTTTGAACATCGGGTACTGCACAGTTAACATGGTCAATGCGCTGTATTTTGGCTCCATGATATAGGTCGTAGCGTTGCAGCATCCGGTCAACAGTGATCATTTCCGCAAAAAATTCTAATGGAATCCCAGAGACATCATGGACTCGAAGGGTTCTTCCCATTGCATGCTGCTCGCCTTTTGCCATCCACTTTGTTTTGAGACCCTTCGAGATAAATAGCTTTTCAATTTCATCGAGATCCTGTTCTTTTATCACTTTATAACTTATTACTTCTACAGCAGCTTTTTCTGCTTTTTTCAATAATAAACTATGATGCGAATGTTCTTCTAAACCTCGTAAATAGATATGATTGTCATCCCTTTCTGTTTCAATCATGCCTAAACCATCCACATAAAATTTACGGGACACCTCCAAATCCAATACATGAAGAACAGTTCGTGCGAATCGAATGATTGAAAAATCCACCGTGTTCACCTTACCTTCCACTATTTTTTCCCGAATTGCTGTATATGATGGTCAGCAATTGAAACATGGATAATTTTCTGTTCCGTATAAAAATCGAAGCCGTAATGTCCACCTTCACGTCCGATTCCAGAGGATTTTGAACCTCCAAAAGGGGTTCTCAAATCACGAACATTTTGAGCATTGATCCAAAGCATTCCAGCTTCTACTTTATGCGCAACACGGTGACCTCGTTTAATATCGTTCGTCCATACATAACCCGCAAGTCCATATTTAATATCATTTGCCAACTGAATGACTTCTTCTTCATCTTTAAATGTCATGACAGTCAGTATAGGACCGAAGATTTCCTCTTGTGAAACGCGCATGTTATTTTTGGCATTTAGAATAAGCGTCGGTGCAACAAAGTTCCCTTTTGCAAGTTGTTGTGGGATGTCTCCTGTAATGACTTCTGTACCTTCTTCATTTGCAATTTCTAAGTAACCTTTCACCTTGCTGTAATGCTCTTTATCAATTAATGGTCCCACTTCTGTATTTGTGTCTAGTGGATCACCAATTTTAATATTCGCAACACGAATCTTTAAAGCTTCAATAAATCTATCTTGGATTCCTTCCTGTAAAAACAAGCGTGAGTTCGCCGTACATCTTTCCCCGTTAAATGAATAGATTCCCCAGACACAAGCATCTAAAGCGCGGTCAAAATCAGCATCCTCAAAAACAATAATGGGAGATTTTCCACCAAGTTCCATGGAGCAGCTTTTCATTGTATCCGCACTATTTTTTATAATCGATGAACCCGTAGTTGTTTCCCCAGTGAAAGAAATAAGTTGGACATCAGGGTGTTTTACAAGCGCATCGCCCGCAATTTCCCCTCGGCCATGAACAACGTTGAAAACGCCTTTTGGAAGATCCGCTTTATGAATCACTTCCGCTAATAGATTTGCTGAAAGTGGAGAAAGTTCTGCCGGCTTTAAGACAACTGTATTACCAGTAGCAAGTGCTGGCGCCACTTTCCATGTTTCTAGCATGAAGGGAGCATTCCATGGTGTGATTAATCCTGCCACCCCTACAGGTGCATGAATTGTATAGTTGATAAATTCATCATCTACTTGATAGGCATCACCAACCAATCGATTTTCTACCATTCGAGCATAAAATCGGAAGTTTTCGGAAGCACGACTTACCATCTTTCTCGTTTGACTGATAGGAAGCCCTGTATCAAGTGCTTCTAAGTAAGCGATTCGCTCAATTTCTTCATCAATCAAATCGGCTATACGGTAAATGTATGCCAATCTTTTAGTGAGCTTCATCGTTTTCCATGGACCATGATCAAAAGCAACTCGCGCAGCTGCAACCGCTTTATTTATATCATCCGATTGCCCTTCCGCAACTTCATTAATTTGTTCATTTGTAAATGGATTCATATTTTTAAACGTCATTCCACTTATAGAGGTTGTAAATTCTCCATTTATATACAGTGAAATATCCTTTTGAATTTCATGTTTAAAAGAAGCTAACTTCTGAGAAGATACCAAACTAATCACCTAATTTCTTTATTATAGTTTTAAAACTGATTCCTTAGGCAAAATGGCAAGATCAATTAGTGATTGCCGAACTTCTTCTTGTATTGTTCGTGAAGGTAATCCTAAAGGTAAGCGGAGCTTTGGAGTAATTTTGCCCATCATGCCGAGTGCCACTTTAACCGGTGCAGGGTTTGTGTCTCTAAATAGCGCATCATTTAATGGCATTAATTCAAAATGAAGATCCTGTGATTTTGCAACATCTCCAGCTTCCCATGCATTGTACAGCTCTGCTACTTTTGCAGGCTCGACATTTGCTGTAGCACTAATGAACCCTGCTCCTCCAATTGCAAGCATTGGGTAGCAAAGTAATTCAATTCCTGAAAATAGTAGAAAATCTCTACCACAGTTTAGTAGCACCCGATTTACGTGCTCAAAGTCTTTATTTGCTTCTTTGACACCGATAATATTTGGGCAATCTTCTACTAACCGCTTCATCGTGCTCACTTCCATATTGACAGCTGATCGACCTGGAATGTTATAAATAATGATTGGTGTTTCTACTGAATCTGCTACCGTTTTAAAGTGCTGATAGAGTGCTTCTTGATTCGGTTTATTGTAGTAAGGCACGATAACCATGGCAGCATCAGCACCTAGCTCTTCTGCATATTTCGTTAACTCCATTGTTTCATCATGATTGGTAGACCCTGTTCCTGGTGCAAAAAACACCCGTCCATCTATCGCCTCTTTTGCAAGTTTCATTATCCTTTTTCTTTCTTCTATTGTTAAAGAACTTGGTTCGCCACTCGTACCTGTAACAGATATCCCATGACTGCCACTTTCAATTTGCCAATTGATCAGTTCGATCAATACTTTTTCGTCAATCGCACCACTTTCAGTAAAAGGTGTAATGACAGGACAAATAGAACCTTTTAACTTCTTTTTAGCTTCTTCATATGCCAATAGAATCTACTCCCTTTCTAGCTCTTTTAGTTCGCGATACTTTCCTTGACTAAATAATAAAGGTTCACCTTGATTCATTTTTACTCCAGTCACTTTACCAATAAAAATTGTATGGTCTCCGACTATATATTCGCTATGCAGTTCACACGTAACAACCGCTACCGTATCTTCTAGTATTGGTACATTTTTAAAGGAAGCGAATGTGATGTTGGATTCTGCAACTAGCTGACCTGCAAATTGCTTCGATTCGTTTTGCTGGTTAGTAGATAATATATTAATAGCAAATTGCTTCGAAACTTTAACATGCTCATGCATTTTTGCGTTTTTCCCGATACTAATTGCCACTAACTTTGGATTTAGAGAAACGGACATAAAAGCATTCGCAGTCATGCCAAAAATATCTTCCTCTATTTTTGTTGTAATGACGGTTACACCTGTTGCAAAACAGCCCATCGCATTTCGGAATAACCGATCATCAATCTCGTGATTTTCACTGTGCATCAGTCATCCACCTCTCTAGTTTTAGGAGACGTTAACTAGGTATTAGATTATTCCCGCTTCCTTTTTTGCTTTATTTAAAAAGTTTGTCACCATATCTTTATAAGGTTGCTTGTCAAAACCATCATAATAAGCATTCGACATTCTCACGGGATCCCCAAAGAAATAGTATTCGTAAAGTGCTTGGCGATTACCGAAAGCACTAATAGATATATCCCACGCTAAGCGGAATAGCTGTACTTTTTCCTCACCGTTTATATTTGCACCTTGTGTGTAACGATGGACTAACGGACCAACATCGGTGTTGCTGAAGTCGGCCTCTGTTGGCAGTGCCATTAATCCGGAAGCCCCTAGAATTTTAATGATTTCATTCATACGCTGATACATTTTTGGGAACCAGTTACGCGCTGCATTTAAAGGTTCAAAGTCAGGCGTCATATTGCCGTACTGATCGATTTTGGCATTATGTTCTGCTCTGTATAAATGCGAGCGCATCACCTCTAAAATAACCATGATTTCACTTGCTTTTTCTTTCACATGCATGAATTGATCAATACCAATTGCTTCCATCATACTTATAACGACACCTAGTATGAACTCTGTTTTTACGACGTTTTTCGAAATAACCTGATGCGTCATATGTATTACCGCATTTGTCTCGGCATACGTACGATTGCATATATTGGTACTTTCACATACAAAAACTCTTTCCCATGGAACTAATACATCTTCAAACGAAATAATGGCATCACTCTCATCAAACCTAGCGCCTAGTGGGTGATCCCATTTGCTTTTTCCATAGTCAAATGATTCACGAGATAGGAATTTCAAACCCGAAGTATTATTTGGAATTGCAAACGCAAATGCGAATGGATCATCCGTAGTTCCCGGTGTTTTATTTATAGTAGAAGGAAATACGACGAGTTCATCTGTAATACCTCCTAATGTAGCCAGGAGACGACAACCATTTACAATAATTCCATCTGGCGTCTTTTTTGTAATACGCGCGGATAGAAATGGATCTTTTTGTTCTGCTTGCGTTAACATGGATCGATTTACCTGAGGATGAATTAATGTATGAGTTAGACTAATGTCGTTTTCCCGTGCATATTCATAGTAATTTGCTGCATTTTTAGCAAACTGTTCACTTCCACCGCCCTCTTGCGCAAAAAACTGGCTAGCGGTTCCGAAAGCCATAATACTGGTATTCAAGTAGTCTGGTGAACGTCCCATCATGCCACCTGAAAAAGCCGCCCATTCGGTATGCATCTCCCGTCTTTTAAACAGATCTTCTTTCGTTTTAGGTGCAATAAAGGAAAGCCCAATTTTATTTCCAGTTGTAGGGGAAGTATAGAGCATTTTATCTGGCTTCTCATGTTGTAAATCGTATAGGCCTGCAATGCTTTCTACTACATTTTTAAATGCTGGATGTGTAGTTACGTCTTCCACTTTTCCCCCATGAATCCATACTTCCGTATTCTTCTTTTTAATGCCTTCGATATATTCTTTCCCCGTTCGAGCGCCCATTCTATTCCCTCCTCTAATTTTTATTTGTTAGGCTAAAATAGTTATTTTCGTAATTTTCAGAATAATAAATGTATAAAGATATATGAAATAATATATGATTATAGCTATAATTTCACATTTTACTATTCAAATCTGGTATGAATATTATTTTGTTTATACGTACCAACTTCACTAAATTCAATAAGC
The DNA here is from genome assembly GCF_044762745.1 of Psychrobacillus sp. NPDC096426. Classification (NCBI taxonomy): domain Bacteria; kingdom Bacillati; phylum Bacillota; class Bacilli; order Caryophanales; family Bacillaceae; genus Psychrobacillus; species Psychrobacillus sp. NPDC096426. Next base: position 63,621 of record NZ_JBIWEX010000003.1, read on the forward strand.
TCCATGGACAAAGCTAAGTACCTTTTGGACATTAATATGGAGAAATGCTCTTTCATTACTTTAAATAGTGTATGACAAACTTCTTGCTTCATTTCCTCAGAACGTCCTGCGCCAATTTTTAGCACTGCATGGACGAATGCGTCATCCTCTGCTCCATCCGCCACTCGATAGTCTTTTAACTCAATCGCTCTTGAGCGAATACCTCCTATTGGAAAAACAGGGGCTCGTGCAATCAACACTCGATGGATTTCCTCCAACAACTTGGCGAGATTCGCTTCCTCTTTAATGTTATCCGTGTATTCCACAATAAAATGCGGCAAATAAATTCTCCCCTTTTGTATTATCGATTTGTAAAGGATTCATCTCCGATTATAGTATTTACTAAGCGACCAATTCCCTCGACTTCCGTGACAACTACATCTCCAACAGTAGTATTTACTGATCCTTTAGGAGTGCCTGTAAGAATGACATCATTTTCACTTAATGTCATAAAGCTACTTAAATAAACAATAAGCGAAGGAATATCAAAGATCATATCAGCTGTTGTTCCTTCTTGAACCAGTTTATTATTGACATGTGTAGTTATCTTTAGATTCATGGGGTCCGCGATATCTGTTCCATCCACTATCCATGGCCCGAATGGTGTACAAGTATCACGATTTTTCACTCGAAGATTAGGACGGTAATAATTTTCTAAATAATCTCTGATGGCATAATCATTTGCAACACTGTACCCCTTAATATATTTGTATGCTTCATCTTTTTTCACATGTCTAGCTGTTTCACCGATAATTACAGCGAGTTCACATTCATAGTGCATATAAGTGGCATCTGCTGGACGTCGCGTATATGCTTGGTGCCCAATAAACGTATTCGGTCCTTTTAAAAAGACAAGTGGTTCTGACGGGGCATCAAATGAAAGTTCTGCTGCATGATCCGCATAGTTCAGCCCTAATGCAAACACCGTGCGCGGCACAATCGGTGTAAGCCAAGTGACTTCATTTCCGTCTACTATTCGGCCATCATCTAACTTTAGTCTCCCTTCCCATTCAATCGCTTCATGAATGGCACCCCCATATGCTATTCGCGCTTTTCTCATCTCTTCCCTCTCCCATTTATTTCACTTTCATCCACAATCATATTTTCTAAGCACCCAATCCCAGCAATTTCGATTCGTACTTTATCTCCTACCTTGGCTTGTGGAGCGTCTTCAGGTACTCCTACGAGTAATACATCTCCAGGACTTAATGTCATGAACTCCGTGACATCTGCAAGTAGGCGAGAGACCGAACGGATCAAATTGGAAGTCGAATTTTCTTGCTGGAGAATATCATTAATAAATACGCTTATGGTCAAATCATCTGGGTTCTTCACTTCATGACAATCTATAATCCATGGTCCCATCGGACAAAATCCATCACGTGCTCTATATTGAATTCCTGGTCGGTAAACGCTTTCATTCGGCACACTGACATCGTTCACGATTGTATAGCCAGCTACGTAAGTTAATGCATTCTTTTCATCAACTGCAACCGCTAACCTCCCTATTACTATTCCGAGTGCTGCGCCCATCTCCAATTTCTCTATTCCTGGGGGCATGGGGATTGCTGCTCCATAATGATTGAATGTATTTGCTGGTTTAATATAAAGAATAGGAGCGATAGGCGGCGAACTATATGGTTTGTTATTAACAGCATCTCCCAATTTTTCAAGTGCCCCTTTATAGTTCAGTAGCGTACCATAAACTGTACCGATAATCGGGTTGTCGAACTGTACTTCATTACTACTTAACACACTGTTCCCTAAAACAACTGTATTCGTACTTGTTTGCACGTCCACTAATGCTAAATTACGGTCCCCTAATACTTTGATCCTTGCCCTGCTCATACGTTTCACTCCTTTAACTGCCAGGCTATTTTTCAATAGCAACACAACTATATTTCCTAAGAAATACAAACTACGATGCACAAAAAGGGCACCTTTCTTCTAGGATGAAGTTTTCAAACCACAAACTATAAAAATAGGTGTCCCTACAATTCAGAAGGTATATTATACTGATAACAATGCTTTATCACTAGTTAATTTCTCGCCACGAATCCGTTGGAATTCATCCATCAGCTTCGAAATGGTTAATTTTTTCTTTTCTTCTGCTTCTATTTCTAAAATGATTTGGCCTTTATCCATCATAATAAGCCTGTTCCCTAAATCTAGGGCCTGTTGCATATTATGAGTAATCATTAGTGTAGTGAGCTGATCCTTTTCCACTAGCTGCTTTGTTAAATTAGTAATTAGTTCTGCACGCGATGGGTCTAGTGCGGCAGTATGTTCATCCAGAAGTAAAATAGACGGTTGTGTAAAGGTAGCCATTAATAGAGAAAGGGCTTGCCTCTCTCCACCAGAAAGCATACCTACTTTTGCATTCAATCGATTTTCCAGGTTTAAATGAAGCGTTTCAAGTGATGTACGGAAAAATTCACGACGTTTCTTATCTACACCCTTTTTTAATGAGCGTTTTTTGTTTCTTGAATAAGCCATTGCCAAGTTTTCCTCAATCGTCATCGTAGGAGCGGTCCCTGCCATTGGATCTTGGAATACTCTACCAATCATTTGAGAACGCTTATATTCCGGCATTTTTGTAACGTCTTCATTAGCAATTTCGATTACACCAAAATCAGGAGAAAGAGCGCCGGAAATCATATTCAACATAGTCGATTTCCCAGCTCCATTGCTTCCAATCACAGTCATAAAATCACCAGGATTTAACTGAAGATTGATTTGATCTAATGCAATTTTTTCATCAGGTGTTGATTCATTAAACAATTTATTAATCTGACTGAGCTTTAACAACGACGTTCCCCTCCTTCATTAGCAATCGTTTTTGCTCTGCTAATCGTTCCGCATGGCGTTTTGCTTTCCTATTTTTTTCCCGCTGCTTTTCAAAAAATTGGGGCAAGATTAGCGCGCAAATGACAATAACTGCGGTAATTAGTTTCATATCTCCCGTATCAAGAAAGTCCACTCTAAGTGCTATGCCAAGTACAATTCTATAAATGATGGCACCAGCAATTACTGCAAATGTTGTTCGTACAATCGTTTTCGTACCAAATATTGCCTCACCAATAATAACGGAAGCGAGTCCAATAATAATCATTCCAATACCCATTCCGATGTCAGCAAATTTTGCATACTGAGCGATCAATGCTCCGGAGAAGGCTACAAGTGCATTGGAAAACCCTAGGCCAACAATAATGAGCGTATCTGTATTAGCAGATAAACTACGAATCATTTTCTTATTATCGCCAGTAGCTCTTATCGCAAGACCTACTTCGGTTTTCAAAAACCAATCAACGATAAATTTTATGATTAAAACAATAATAATCATGATAAACACTGTCCCCCAGGTGGAAGGCAAGTACTGAAACCCTTGATTACTAAAGAAATTGTTAATGGCTGTATCGATGCCTAAGGAACCCCAAAATGTTTGGAACTTACTAAACATTGTTTCAGCATTTAATAAAGGTATATTCGGACGGCCAATGGAATTTGGAGACGTCAGCCCCATTATGCGTAAATTAATGGAATACAAGGCAATCATCATTAATATTCCAGAAAGCAGTGCATTAATTTTTCCTTTTGTATGTAGGAGACCGGTTACACATCCAGCAAGAAAACCGATAACTATAGCTACTGTCGTAGCTACTACCGGATGATATCCAGAGATAATCATTGTGGCAGCAACCCCAGCTCCTGTTACAAAACTACCGTCCACAGTTAAATCCGGAAAATCTAGCACTCGGAATGAAATATACACTCCAAGTGCCATAATTGCATAGATGATTCCTTGCTCCACAGAGCCAAATACAGCTGTAAACATATAGAATCACCTCCTATTCAACAAGCTCAGCTTTCCATTCATCTTTGATATCGAGTCCTAAAATAGAAGCCGTTTTTTTATTCATAACTAGTTTTAAATTTTGTGGGATCTGAACTGGTAATTCAGCTGGCTTACTTTCGCCTTTTAAGATTTTGACTGCCATTTGTCCAGCTTCGTAGCCAATATCATAATACTCAAAGCCGTAAGCTGCTAACCCGCCTCGTTTAACAGAGTCAAATTCGCCTACCATCACCGGGATTTTATTGTCGTTTGCGACTGAAATGACAGATTCAAGCGCGGAAACAACCGTATTATCTGTAATGATATACATAGAGTCTACTTTACCAATTAATGATTCAGCTGCTTGCTTTACATCTGCTGAAGTAGCAACAGACGCTTCCACAACAGTCATATCCATACCTTTTAACATTTCTTTTACTGCATCTACTTGAGCACGTGAGTTTTGCTCTCCAGAGTTAAACACCATTCCAACCTTTTTCGCACCTAATTGTTCTTTTAGGAACTTCATTGTATCGGAAATTGCATCAGGATGAGCATCAATGGTACCTGTTACATTACCTCCTGGACTTTCCATAGATTTAACGAGTTCTGCTCCAACTGCATCTGTTACAGAAGTAAAAACGATTGGAATATCCGATGTAGCACTGGCAGCCGCTTGAGCACTAGGAGTAGAGTTTGCAAATATTAGATCCACCTTTGCACTGACAAGATTCGTCGCTATTGTTGTGTTAGCACTATTATCCCCTTGAGCGATTTGTGTATCATATTCTGCATCAATTCCAGCATCTTCTAAAGCCTTTTTAAAACCATCGTAAGCTGCATTAAGTGATGGGTGTTCTACAATTTGAGTGACACCAATTTTATATTTCTTCGAGGATGCCGTTTTTTCCCCGCCACCACCACATGCTGCCAGTATTAATGTTGTACTGAAAATAACAGCCATCATTATTTTCCATCTGTTCTTCATTTCATTTCCCCCTCATCAAGCTGTTTTATTTAGTAGTTATTTGAACCCAACGCACGACACTTTACTACTAACTCAATAAAAATCAGTTCAGATGTTTTTGAATGTTCTGATTTATTAATTGTTTATTATACATTTTCTTTCACTACTTTGATAGAGTTTTTTTATTAGATTTTAATATAGTCAGCCTTATTAACAGTGGTAGAGTGAATGGATTGACCGATTAACCCCTCCACCGCTTCAAGTAGTGCTTCATTGAATGCTGGATGTGCATAGTGGGGGAATTTAATGTCTTCTTCTTTTGCGGCCATTTCAAGCAACTGTATAAAGGACCCAGACATTTCAATAGCCCCTTCACCAATCATATGAATCCCATGAATAATTTCTGTAGTTGAATCAGAAATAACTTTAATCAACCCATCCTTTTTACCAGTGATGGTTGCATAACCGTTAGCACCAAGAGCAAATTGACTGACACGAATAGCCAATCCGTAATTCCGTGCACTTTGTTCCGTAAGGCCCACAGAAACGGCAGGCGGAATAGTATGTGCAACAACTGGCATAAATGTAAGGTCAACTTCCGATTGTTCACCTGCAATGGATGCCGCAGCAGCTTTTCCTTGTTTGATTGCTTTAACTGCGAGCATTGGACCTTCCGTTACATCACCAATTGCATAGATGGAAGGTATCGATGATTGCATATTTCCGTCTATCTTTATAAAGCCCTCATCTGTTTGCGCAATTCCAAAACGTTTTATTCCTAGAGAATCCAAGTTAGGTTTCCTTGTTCCGGAAACGAATAGATGAGATCCACTAATTGTTTCTTCTACATTTTTATCTGTTAGAAAAGATATCGTAATACCATCTTTTGTTTCATTAACAGAAATTAATTCCATTTCTTTATACACTTTAATTTTGCGTTTTTTAAATAAACGACTTAACTCTTTATTAATAGTTTCATCGAAAGGAAAGCCTGCTTCGTAATCTACCACCATACTGACTTGTGTACCTAATGCCGCAAAACTGGAAGCCACTTCAAGGTCAATGTAATCTTGGCCTCTTATAATAATGTGGTCTGGTAACTGATCCAATTTATATAGTTCATGAGGAAATAATATCCTTTCCCCCTTTTCTTTAATAGTAGGCGGCAAAATTGTGGAACTACCTGTTGCAATAATAACTTGCTCAAATTCAAAAATATCGAATTGATGGCCATTTTCTACACCAATTTTGTCTATTGCGAGAAAAGTAGCTTTCCCATTTATTATTTCAATCTTGTTTGATTTACATAGACTTTCTACGCCAGTCCTAAGCTGATGGATGACTTTAGACATATAATTACTCAGCTTTTTTATATCGAAAAGGTTATCTGCATTTCCAATTCCAAGATCTTGTAAATGAGCGTTTTCTGAGCGTTTAGTTGCTGCATGTGTAAAAATTTTAGAAGGAATACATCCTTCATTCAAACAAACGCCACCCATTTGAGCCTGTTCAATGATTGTGACCGAGAGACCAAGCTGTGCAGCCCTTATCGCAGCACTGTAACCGCCTGGTCCTCCACCAATAATAATGAGATTTCGTTCCTGGCTGATTTCCCCAACAACCATTTTATATCATCTCCATCATCAATTTGTGAGGCTGTTCAATCAGGCTCGCAAAGCGGTTCGTAAATTTAACAGCTGTCGCGCCATCAGCAACACGGTGGTCAAAGACAAATGAAAGTGTCATGATATGACCGATTACGATTTCATCATAATTATTAACGATTGGTTGTTTTTTCGTTTTGTGAAAAGCAATTAGGGCAGTTTCTGGATAGTTGATAATTGGCGTTGCACCTGTACTACCTAATGGCCCAACATTACTCACCGTAAATGTACTATTTCGCAATTCATACGGTTGTAAACTACCAGCGATTGCTCTTTCTGTTAATCCTTTGACTTCTTGGTTAATCTGTTTAATTGATTTCTTATCGACATCATGGAGTACAGGGACAATAAGTCCATTTTCTGTGTTTGTGGCAATGCCAATATGATAATTCTTCTTGAGGAGTATTCGACTATTTTCTTCATCCAGCTCAGCATTAAAAATCGGAAAATCCTTCAATGAAATAACAAGTGCTTTTATAAGAAATGCTGGAATACTCACTGATTCATCAGCTATTTTCATTTGCTCCTTCATTTCAAATAGGTTTGTCATATTAACTTCATCGAAATGAGTGACATGAGGAATAGTATAGAGTGACTTCGTCATCTTTTCTGCAATCTTTTTACGTATCCCTCTAAATGGGATTTCATCTGGGATTTCTTGAAGTACAACTTCTTGCTTCACACTCTTCACATCAGCATCATTCGTTTGCAATCCATTCAGAAATCGGTAAACATCTTCTTCTGTTATTCTCCCTGAAGGGTCAATCGGCTTTACATCCTCCAGATTTACATTGTTGTCGCGCGCAATTTTCCGTGTATATGGTGCAGCGAGTACTCGATTATAAGAAATGGGCAGAGCTTTTAAGCCTTTGTTCATCTCAACAATTGCTTTCTTCTCCATATTTTGTTTTGAATTTACTTGGTTTTTTTGTTCAGTTTGAGCAACTTCATCTGCTTCAATGTATAGTAGACATGTTCCGACCTTGACGGTTTCACCTACATCAATTCGAATTTCTTTCACAATACCTGTACAGGGCGAAGTAAGTTCAGCGACCATTTTGTCCGTTTGCACTTCGACAAGCGGCTGATCCGTCCTAACCGAATCTCCAACTTGAACTAAGTAATGGATCACTTCACCTTCCATCATTCCTTCCCCGATATCATGTAACTTTACTTCGAACATTCCATTTCCTCCTTAAAAATGAACCACTTTTTCTATTCCCTCAACTACGCGTGCGGGAGTTGGTAGATAATGTTCTTCTAATGTAAAGAATGGAACCGGTACGTCAAATCCGGTAACACGTTCAATTGGAGCTCGTAGATAAAGGAAAGCTGTATCGTTAATAAGGGACACAATATCGTTTCCTAACCCCCCAGTATTATGTGCTTCATGTATGACTACCGCTCTCGTTGTCTTTTGCACGGACTCCGCTATGATGTCACGATCCAATGGATACAATGTTCGCAGATCGATAATTTCACAACTAATCCCCTTTTTATCCACCTGTTCTGCTGCTTTTTCTGCGATTGAAATCATAGCCCCCCAAGCAATAAGTGTGACATCCTTTCCTTCACGTACTATTTTTCCTTTACCAATTTCAACGGTATATTTTCCAACAGGTATTGCTTCTTTCTTTGCGCGATAGTTTTTCATTGGCTCCAAAACGAGCACCGGATCTGGATCTTCCATTGCTGCAATCAATAATCCTTTTGCATCGTATGGATTAGAAGGACAAACAACTTTGATGCCTGGCATATGTGTAAATAAGATTTCTGTACTGTCAGAATGTATTTCAGGCGCACGAATTCCTGCTCCGTATGGTGCACGGATAACCATTGGCACTGTAAAACGCGACATGGACCGCATTCGAATTCGGGAGACATGCGTCATAATCTGTTCGTATGCGGGATAGATAAAACCGAGAAATTGAATTTCTGCAACCGGTCTAAAACCATTAACTGCAAGACCAATGGACGTACCGATAATTCCTGCTTCTGAAAGTGGAGTATCGACTACCCGGTCATCACCAAACGCTTCCTGGAGTCCTTCTGTCGCCCGGAAGACGCCGCCATTTTTACCGATATCTTCTCCGAGTATGATGGTTCGGTTATCCTCTTCTAGCATCAAACGCATAGCCTCATTGATGGCTTGAATTAATGTGAGTTGTTTTGTCGTTTCATTTTTTGGACTCGACTCTTTCATTTGTGCCATTTGTCACTGCCTCCCCAAATAATCAAGGTACGCTTCTTTTTGATCAGCAAGTTGAGCTGGCATTTCAGCATATACATGATCGAAAACGTCTTCTACGTTTGGCGGCGGGAACTTTTCCATTTCTTCCACAGCCGCCTCGACTTCACTACTCGTTTTTTCTTTCGTAGCTTGAATCCAATCTTCATTCCAATAGCCGTAATTTTTCATAAATAATTCTAATCGTATAAGAGGATCAACTATATGCTCCCCTTGTTTTTCTGGACGATATTTCGATGGATCATCCGCAGTCGTATGCGCACCCTTTCGCCACGTAACTGCTTCTATTAATGTTGGGCCATTTCCACTCCTTGCATGGTCGAAAGCCTTTTTCGTTTCAAAATAAACGGCGAAACAATCATTCCCATCAAGTCGGACACCTGGAATATCATAGGAAACAGATTTTTGTGCGATTGTTGCAGAATTCATTTGTTTTTCAATCGGAACTGAAATCGCGTATCCATTATTTTGGTTAAAGAAGACGACTGGCAATTGGAATACACTCGCAAAATTCAATCCTTCATGAAAATCCCCTTCTGAAGTTGCACCATCTCCAAAATAGGCAATGGCAATATTTTGAGTCCCTCTTTTCTTTTCAGCCCAGGCAGCTCCTGCGGCATGAGGAATTTGAGTTGCAATTGGAACAGCTGGTGGGAAAATATTTCTATTTGCGGGAGCTACACACCCTTCCACTCTGCCGTTCCAGTATAAAAATGTTCTAGCCATACCTTTTCCGAACGTGATGGTCGCACCATGATCCCGATAAGTTGGAAAAACCCAGTCAGCAGGACTTAATGCAAGTGAACTACCAACTTGAGCTGCTTCCTGCCCTTCTAGTGGTGCATACGTTCCTAGACGTCCTTGGCGTTGCAAGTTAATAGCTTTTCTATCGAATGTGCGTATTCTTAACATGTGATAATAAAGGTCATTAACCAATTGTTCATCTATCTGATCTTCAAAACTAGCGTCTACAAGAAAGCCTTGATTGTCTATGATTCTTTTCATAGGATAGTTATGTTCCATTTAACTTACCTCCAATCAGGATTGTTTGCGAATGGACCACTTTGGTTTCACGGACTCTGAGTAAAAACTATTGCGTTTCCCTCGAGTTGCTATTCTTTTCTCACACATCGCATTCGCAGATTCCTCTGTTGTTTTTCCACTACTTGTTGCATCCCTGTACACTTCCAAAACCGCATCATATATATGTTTTGTTTTAGCAAGTACTCGTTCCTTGTTAAAGCCATATAATTCATCCGCCACTTGAATTAGACCACCAGCATTCACGATATAGTCTGGTGCATATAAAATTCCTTTATCCTGCAACAACTTACCATGCCTAGCATCTAATAACTGATTGTTTGCTGAACCCACGATTGCTTTTACTTTAAACTGAGGAATTGTCGTGTCGTTAATAATCCCACCAAATGCACACGGAACGAAAATATCCGCCTTTTGCGAATAAATAGCTTCTTTTGCAACCCTTTGTACTGTACCTGTTGTTTTTACTGCTACTTCTCCAATTGCTCGCAGACTTTCCTCACTAATATCCGTTACGTAAATATGGGCACCTGCTTCCAGCAATCCAACTGCAACTTTAAATCCAACTTTTCCTAGACCTTGAATGGCATAAACATGTGGACCTAATGCATCGTTTCCATAGAGCAACTGATTGGTCGCTTTAATACCGTTAAGAACTCCTGCAGCAGTTGGTATCGATGAATCACCACCACCTCCATAAGCTTCTGGAAGACCATTAACGAAGTTCGTTTCTTTCATCGCATGAATGAAATCATCCATCGTCGTTCCCATATCTGTCCCTGTATAAAAGCGGCCACCTAGTGAGTTCACAAATTGACCGAATGCACGAAATAGTTCAGGAGATTTTTCCGTTTTAGGATCACCGATAATAACTGCTTTTCCACCCCCGAAATCGACATCAGCAGCGGCGCACTTATATGTCATTCCTTTTGAAAGTCGAAGAACATCCTCTAATGCCTCTCCCACACTGCTATAAGGTTGCATGCGACATCCACCGAGTGCCGGTCCAAGCGTTGTATCATGAATGGCAATAATTGCTCGTAAACCTGTAGAAGGGTCATTGCAAAAAACGACTTGCTCATGCTCACTCATTTGTTCAAAAAGTTCAAATTCCTTCGTCATAGACATTTTCTCTGCTAGCATTTAGAGATTTCCCCCTTTAAATCTACATTATCTCTTTTTTGGATGAGGCTTCTTTCAGTCTCATCGCAATTTTTTCCTTTGGTAATATGACTTGTGTCACTTCTCCTATTCCGATAATCCCCAAGTGATTTTCTGCGGTGACTTTTGTAATAACTTTATTGCCCCGAAGCTCCAGTAAGATTGCAGTTAAGATAACCTTGCATCCGAGTGGAGCTGCTGCAAGATGCTTCAGCTGAACGGATGCACCCATTCCTTCTTCTTGGTCTTCCAAAAATGGAAGAATGATTTTTCGAGAAACCCATTCCATATGATAGGTCATTGCGACTGTTGAATAGACCGGATGTACGACTACACCCTCAAATGAAGCAAACATATCCTCTGTCACAGTTATCTCGATTATTTCTTGTCTGCCAACGTCCAATCCTCGTATCATTAACTATCACCTACTTCATGTATATTTTAAGTAACTCAACTGAATGCTTAAAATAGTTAAAAGCTTATATTGAAAACGCTTACAAATTAAAAACAAATATAAGACCGTATTAATAAGTTTGTACTTACGACCGGTCTACGAAATTCTGTTATTGTAACTGTTAATTTACAACTATCATATATGATAGAGTATATTATTTCAAGTACTTATCTGAATTTTTGTTATAATCTGAATCCCATTAACAAAGCGTTTCTGATCACCCTTTCTTTCAATAAATTCTGACATTTTAGAGAACTATTATTGCAATCATATATTAATTGATATACAATCTGTTTACTATGAAAAATAATATGAATAAACGCCAATATGCTTATAAAGTCATTCGCACCAGAATTGTAGACGGTACTTATTCCCCTGGCCAAAGGATAATCATCAATCAAATTGCAAAGGAGGTAGGCTCTAGTCATATACCGGTTAGAGAAGCCATCCATCAATTAGAGTCCGATCAACTAATTGAATTTAAACCTAATGTAGGAGCAATTGTTCGAGGTATTGATAACGAACTTTACATGGAAACGATGCATGTTTTAGCATTATTAGAAGGTCATGCAACGGCACTTAGTGCACCGCTTATTACAACCAACGGAATAAAGACGTTGGAAAACATTAATAACGAAATGAAAGAGATGCTAGAAAACTATGAATTGGATAAATTGGGAGCCTTAAATAGAGAATTTCACTTCCAAATCTATTCCTATTGTCCGAACAATTTATTGAAAAAAAATATTCGGGAAACGTGGAATCGGTTAGATATTGTTAGACAAGCAGGTTTCACTTTCTATCCAAAGCGTACGCCTCAATCAATAGAGGAACACTCTACTCTTATTAAACTATTGAAAGAACGCGCAGATAGCTCGGAAATCGAAGAATATGCACGTAAACATAAACTAATTACACTTGAAGCATTTAAAGAGCGAAATTAATTTCTCAAAACGAACGCCGCACTAACAATTAGGTCGGCGTTTTTTTAGTGGGCTCTGTTAAATGATTATATTGTTGCCTGCCGAAAGTCCGCTCGCTTACAGCGGACGTGCTGTCAGGTGAGAAACTAGTAGTTTGTATTTTTCTAAATTCCCTCACAGACTTGTTCAGTTGATCTTCTGCTACTTCCATCATATTATCGAGTAAATCTTTTACAGATGGGATGTCTTCAATTAAACCTGAGATTTGCCCGCTATTGATAAAGCCATTTTCCATATCGCCTTCAATTGCACCTTTAACATGGTGTTTTTCTGAAGTCATTTCACTGTATTGATCTATCGTCATTCCCGATTTTTCTAAATCAGTTAGCTTCTTTGCATAGGATGTCTTTAATATACGCCTCAATCTCCCTACGCTACGTCCTATAAGTAATGTATCTGTATCACTTGCTCTGACAAGATTCTGTTTGTATGTGTCATGGAATGGAGCTTCCTTTGTCGCAATCAAGCGAGTACCAATCTGTACACCACATGCCCCTAACATAAGTGCAGCTGCCAACCCTTTACCATCACCAATTCCACCCGCTGCGATTACTGGTACTTTTACATGTTTCACAAGTTGTGGTATTAGCGTGAATGTCGTCAGTTCCAGAGTAGAATTAATTCCAGCTGCTTCGAATCCTTCTGCCACTAGAATATCCGCTCCAGCTGCTTCCGCTTTCTGAGCATGCTTGACGGATGCGACAAGCGCTATAACTGTGACACCATGTTCATGCAGTTTAGGGATATATGGCGCCGGATTACCTGCTGATAACGAAACAACGGAAACGTTATGCTTAATAACAAGATCAATCAGTTCATTCGCATAAGGTGAGACGCTAATTGCAATGTTAATCGCAAAATGTTTATCGGTTAGCTTTTTCGTTTCAGCTATTATCTTCTCCACTTCATTTGGCGTCATTGTTCCGCACCCTATTGTGCCAAGCCCACCAGCTTCTGATACAGCCGCAGTAAGCTGTGCATTGCTAATATTGCCCATTCCACCTTGAATTATTGGATATTTAATTTGTAGCTTTTCACAAACATATATCATTTTTCATCCCCCCATATTAAAATATGTTATATTACTATTAGTAGAAATACAATTATGAAAATTCTAAAAGTGGAGGGAAAATTAATGATTATTACGTATAAAGAGAAAACACCCGTGCTGGAACCATCCGTATTTATTGCTCCCGGGGCTAAAATTATCGGGGAGGTCTTAATTGGAGAAGAATCCACTATTTGGTTTAATGCAGTACTGCGGGGAGATGAAGGATCGATTACGATTGGAAAAAGATGTAGTATTCAAGACAATTCGACCATTCATTTATATGAGGATGCTCCAGTTGTAATGGAAGATGAAGTTACGATTGGTCATAATGTGATCTTACACGGTTGTAAAATTGGTAAACGATCCATTGTTGGAATGGGCTCTACCATTCTAGATCATGCTGAAATTGGAGAAGAGTGTATTATCGGTGCTAACACATTAATTCCACCTGGAAAGAAAATACCCCCCCGTTCACTTGTCGTCGGTTCACCCGGTAAAGTAGTAAGGGAACTAACTGACAAGGATCTGGAACTTATTCAGTTATCCATTGATACGTATGTTCAAAAAGGATACGATTATCGTGAGATTCTTCAAGATAAGAAAGATAACAACGGGTAACCTGCTCTCTTTTCTTGGATAAAAACCAGAAAAAGAACCCAATTTTCTCGTTGGAATTGGGTTCTATTAATAATTAGATATTCAAGAGCTAACTGGATAAAAAAACAAGTTGCCTAATGAATAATTATATTTTTGCTTTAGTCTTTAAGAAGCGGATGATTACCAGCATCATACGCCTTGTCTTTTCTACGCATGTCATTATCTTCTTGGAATACGTCCTCGAAAAAATAGCTTGCTGATGGTGCAAGTAATTTATAGTATTGCTCGAATAAAAGAGCGGCGTGGTTCCCACTCCATATTTCTGGTAGCAGTTCTTTCGGTAGACCAGGATCCATAAAAAGAAATTTGCGGTATTCATGCACCAGATTTGTCCTTTCCACAAAACACTCTGCGTCTGTCATTTTTCCATCGTTCATCAAACTTTGATGGATAATAAATTGGTTGCTATAAGTCGAAATAAATTCTTTATATTTTCCTTCTATCTCCTGAAGTGGCCAACTTTTTTCAACAAGTGCTCTGTTTGTTTGCGGTCCTTTATACTCGGATACAAAGAAATCAACGTAAGTTTGAATGTCATATTTTTTTATAAGAAATTCTACTTCTTTTTCAAGATTGTTCGGTGAAATCCAGCACCCATTTGAAAAACTGCCGAATCCGCTCCATAATAGCTCTTTTCGAAGTTCATCCCGAATTTGCCTTTTTTCTTCCGGAATCGTATACATTAGCATGCGCCATTTCCCGTCCCAATCGTTAGGCATCAATTTAAAAATCCGAATTGCTGCTTCTTCCATCCGAGCTTCTCCACGTGTCGTTAGATAGTAATAGCTCTTATTGCCTTTCTTCTCAGATTCTAACCAACCTTGTTTCATCATCCTTGAAATGGCTACTCGAACCGATTGTTCATGGTGGCCAAATTCCTTCAATAATCGGATCAAGCTACCAATCCATATTTTATTGCCGTAATGGCGGATGTAATCACCATATATAGTAAATATCATAGATTGTGTATTCGACATATTAACTCACTCTTTCCTTTTTCCCCTAACTACCAATATAACATGTTTCTACAATTCTTTCATTAATATGTTATAGGGAAATAAACGCAACAAGCTAATCAGAGCGAAAGAAGGAGTCCAGTGGCGATCCAAGGCATATGAATTAACAATTTTTAATCATTCGCTGAGAAAGGAAAACATATCTTCTACGGACAGGGGTTTAATAGATCCCTGTCCGTAATCCCGCTTTATTTTTACAGTCCGAACGGATTTATTGGACGACTGCCATAGTAAGATAAAATGCTTTTCGTTTCGGAGTAGAGATCAAGTGTTTCGATGCATAGCTCGCGTCCGAATCCGGATTGCTTATATCCACCAAACGGTGTTCCTGGAAATGCTGAAAACGGACAGTTGACCATAACAATTCCTGCTTGGATTTGATTTGCAACACGTGTAGCACGTGCTCCATCTTTTGACCAAATAGCGGAACCTAATCCGAACTCTGTATCGTTCGCAACACGTATTGCTTCTTTTTCATCTTTAAACTTCATCACAACGACAACTGGGCCAAAAATTTCTTCTTTCACCACTGGCATATCGTGATGTACGTTAGCAATAATAGTCGGTTCATACCAGAAACCATTTTCATATCCATCTGGTTTCGCAACATTACCACCAACAAGAATTTCTGCGCCTTCTTTGCGAGCAGATTCGACATAACCATCGATTGTATCTAGCTGACCTTGGTCAATAATTGCTCCGACATGTGTTCCTTTATCAAATGGATTTCCTAACTGTAATTTTTTCGTTTTTTCCACAAACTTGCTCATGAATTCATCATAAATATCTTCATGAATGTACAATCGAGATCGAGCTTCACACGATTGACCTGAGTTGTAAAAAATGCCAAACAAAGAACCATCTACTGCGGCGTCAATATCTGCATCTTCAAATACTAGACTTGGAGATTTTCCACCAAGCTCAAGCGTGACACGCTTTAACGTTTGAGATGCTTTTCCCATGATGTCTTTTCCGATTGGCGTTGAGCCAGTAAATGCTACTTTATCAACTAGCGGATGCTCCACTAATAAATTTCCGATTTCAGCCCCTGAACCTGGTATAACATTTACCACGCCCGCTGGAACACCTGCTTCCAAGCAAATTTCTCCTAGGATAATAGCAGTTAACGGAGTAAGCGATGCCGGTTTCACAATAACTGAACAACCAACAGCAATAGCAGGTGCCACTTTCCAAGCAGCCATCATAAGTGGGTAATTCCACGGAATGATTTGTGCGCAAACCCCTACTGGCTCTTTCTCCGTATAGTTGTGAAATTGACCTGGGACATTGTTTACTGTACCTCTATGTCCAACGATTGCTCCAGCATAAAACTCAAAGTCTTCAATTGCTTGAGAAACTTGACCTTGTGCTGCATGAAGAGATTTACCTGTATCGAGAATTTCCAATTCTACGAGCTCTTTAAAACGAGCGCGCATGATTGCAGCAATTTTGTTAAGTACCTGCGCACGGCGACCAACCGGATACAATTTCCACTTACCGTTATCAAATGCATGTCGAGCTGCCGCTACAGCATTTTCAGCGTCTTCTTTTGATGCTTTTGCCACTTCTGCTACAAGTTCACCTGTTGCTGGATTGTATGTTTTAATTGTTTCACCTGTACTGCTTTTAACTTTTTCACCATTAATAATTAAATGATAAAAGTCACGTTTCATCGCTTCTTGTTCGATTTCATTTTCGCCAATTGTTGTCATGTTCTCTACTCTCCCTATTGTCCTGAAAAAACAGGTTTTCTTTTTTCCATAAAAGCCTGGACACCTTCGCGGTGATCCTTTGTTAAACTAGCAATTCGCTGACCTTGTGCTTCTAGCTCCAGATAATCTTCAAACGAAAGATCTATTAGTGCATTTAACGAGCGCTTAGTTAAGCCTATCGCTTTTGTCGGCAAGGCAGCAAGACGTTCGGCAAAAGCGGAAACGTCTTGTTCCCATGATTCCAATGGAATGAGTCTGTTCGCTAGCCCCATTGCCACTGCATCAGTAGCCTGAACTTTTTCTCCAAGAATAGATAGCTCCACAGCTTTAGACTGACCAACTAACTGAGTTAAATAATATAGGTTACCTGAATCTGGAATGAGGCCGACATGGATGAATGCGTTCAAAAAACTGGCACGTTCCGAAACAAGTCTGAAATCACAAGCAAGTGCTAAGCTGAATCCTGCTCCAGCCGCTACCCCATTTACGGCTGCGACAATGGGCTTTTCACATAGTCTAATTTGCTTAATCATCGGTCCATATTGATCTCTTAATACTTGACCTAGATCCATATTTTCATCGACTTCTGCTAAATCTTGGCCAGAACAAAATGCCCTTCCTTCACCTGTAATGACAATACAACGAACTTGGTCATCAAAAGTAGCTGCTTTAACTGCATCTTTCACTTCCCGGTTCATTTGTGCGATAAACGCATTTAATTTATCTGGTCTATTAAAATAAAGCCATGCAATGCCATCTTTAACGTGATATCGAATCGTTTCAAACATGTAATTACCTCCTTACTTTCCTTGATAATTCGGCTTTCTTTTTTCGACAAATGCATTCATCCCCTCTTTTTGATCTTGTGAAGCGAAAAGTAGGTAGAAGTTTTTTCGTTCATATTGCATTCCTTCATACAAGGGATAGTCTACCGCTTTGTTTACCGAATCCTTGATGAGGCGCAAGGATAGAGGCGGCTGTTTTGCAAGACGCTCTGCAAACTTCAACGTTTCTTCCATTATTAATTCGGGCGCAACGATTTTATTGATGACTCCATGTTTAAGAGCGGTTTCTGCAGAAATTCGTTCTCCTGTCCATAACCATTCAATGGCTTTCTTACGGCCAACAAGTTTCGTCAGCCGTTGTGTACCTCCTGCGCCCGGCATGACACCAAGGCCTACTTCTGGAAATGAAAACTCCGTACCGCTTGCAGCGATTAATAAATCACAGCTTAGTGCAAGCTCAAATCCCCCTCCGAAAACAAACCCATTTACTGCACCGATTATCGGTTTTTTAATGAGTGCAAAACGGTCCCAATCAGCAAATTGATTCAGCATTTCTAAGCTAATTGGATGGTCATTCATCATTTCATCAATATCAGCTCCTGCTGAAAATGCACGTCCTTTACCGGCAAGGACTATCACACGAACGTTTTCATCTCGGTCATATCCTTCCATCGCAAAGACGATTTCATGGACCATTTTTCGATTCAATGAATTTAACTGACGAGGCCGATTTAGTTCAATTACCGCTACATTTCCAGTCAGGAAAGTTTCAATGAATTCAAAATTGTTCATTATGCTTCCTCACCGATCATTAATGTGACAAGATCACCTGCAAATCCCATCAGATCTTTCCCTGAAGCTTTACCTTCAGGTGAACGTAAGCCTTGCTGCAATGCTTCTAAATTGTCATAGTGCATCTCACAAGTAAGATAGTATTTTCCTTCTCCCCCCATCGGAGATCCTGTCACTTTGGTCACTTTCATTTCACGAAGTCCAGGTATTTTTGCTGTAAGTGGTGCATGCACGTTGAAATAATGTTGATCAAAAGCCTCTTTATTTTCAGGGTGTTTGTATAATGCGATTAATTTAGCCATTTCTCTTCTCCTCACTTTTACATTAATGTTGAAACAGGTTTCATTGCTTCGAAGACATTTTTACAACTCTTGCAGTACAGAATACTTCTGCAAGCTGTCGGTCCAAAAATATTTTCCATCGTTACATAGGTAGATCCACAATAGGCACAATCCACATGCCACGAGCCGTCCCCTTCAAAATAACGGGGGGGAGGTGCTATTCCAAATTTCCGAAGATTCACATGTCCTTGTTCGGTTATTCGATCTGACGTCCAAGGTGGATGAAAGACGAATTTGACTTCGACATCTTTTACTTCCGGAATTTCTTTCACAGCATTCATCGTATTTGATTTGATAATTTCCAGAGCTGGACATCCTAAAAAAGTCGGAAGTAGCACGACTTTTACATTATTTCCTTCTGTAGTAACTTCTCCAACCATACCAAGGTCTATAATGCTGATAGAATCAATTTCCGGGTCATTTACATGTTTCAGTACTTCCCAAACACGCTCGGTAGAAACTTCTATAGATGCAGTCATTTAGTCCCCCCTCATTTCGTATTCGTATTACTTACCAGCTCGCTACTGGATCAAGCTTGTAAACTTCGGAAAGTGTGAGTAATGCTTCATCCAAGTCTTTTGTATGATCACCGTTTCGCCCGTTTTTTGTAGGTTGCCCCGGAATCTCCGGTACTTCCATTTGAAGAGCAAGCAACACTGGCTTAAGACTTGCTTTCCATTTTTCTTTCAATATTTCTTCACTTGCTATTAATCTACTATTTTCAATAACTCGTTTCTCTTTACCATAAGAAAATACATCGCCAAAATCAGCCATAACGAGCTTGATGGCATCATGCATTTTCTTTTTCGCTACATCTGTAGAGCTTAATAATTGTTTGAACCATATTTCCCAGTGCAACCTATGATAATATAGCTCCATTCGCACTTTTACTGCTATTTCTGCGAGAGGGCTATACGAACTTTCACATAACGAATCAATTTTTGCTTTTTTCGCCTGTGTATAAAAGTAACTTCTTACAACTTGATACGCCCAATCATATTCGGGTGTTTCCATATAATAACCTTCACCGTTCACTCGCTCCGTCAATATGCTGTTTCTTCTGTCTTGAGCCGGACGCAAATGCGCAAGGTCGTCGGCAGTTCCTTGCCCTAAATCTTCTAGAAGTTTGTAGTACATAGCTGCATGCCCCATACTGTCTTGGCTAATGGAGGCAGAAGCAACGTCCTCCTCAATATGAGGAGCAAGCCCAAGCCATTCAGAACTTCGATAGGCGTACAAAAAATCATCATCAGCCAGTTGGAATAACAAGCTAGCTAGCGCTTCTTTATACTCTAGACTCATGCCAGTCTCTTTTTCGCTCATTTGCGTTCACCTCCCCATGACAAAATCTCTTTTTCATCCAAAATTTGCTGCTCGTATTGACGCCATTTTTTCTTTAAGTAGCCGTAACCTTTTGTCGTTCGATAGTCTTTGTTGTCCAGTCTATCAAGAGACATTTTCTCTTCGGTATCCATCTTTCTAATATTCTTTCTATTCACAATCCAAATATCAGCCACCGGTTCGCGACGCATGAAATTTTCCTGCGCTAAAATTAGTGCCATGTCTTCATTTGGAGCCAATAAGCTGAACTGGTGTTGGAATGCAGAGCTTGGCGTTCGCTTGCTAAAAATTTCATATTCTTGATAAAAAGTTTTGTTTTCAGCCATTATCCTAACTCCTTCCTTTAGTCGACCGTTGCAGCTAATGCATCGCGCACCCAAGCGTTATTTTCGTACGAAGATCGTCGTAAATTTAAACGAGCTAGTGAACGTGGTCCCCCGTTTTTAATGATTTTCTTAAATTCATTCCAATCAGGCTGTTTATATGACCATTGTTTACTTTCTTTATCTAAATGAAGCGTTGGGTCTGGAATTGTCAATCCGAGTGATAAAATACGCGGTATATATTTGTCAAAAAAGATTTGCCTAAATTCTTCGTTTGTTTTCGTGCGAATTTTATATTTAATCGTCAAGTCTTGTTTCGATGAACCCGTCGTTTCTTTGCTCGCTGGTCCAAAAAACATGAGTAGAGCTTCCCACCAACGATTGAGTGATTCCTGAATCATTGCTTTTTGCTCATCTGTACCTTCTGCTAGCGCCATGATAATCGATTCGCCATGCTGTGCATGGAACACCTCTTCCGCACAAATTCGCTGTAGTGCTCTTGCGTATGGAGCATATGAAGCACCAAGCATATTTGATTGTGTAATAATAGCCGCACCATCCACAAGCCAACCAATGATTCCTGCATCCGCCCATGTTTTCGTTTCCATATGGAATACATTATGAAATTTCAAATCGCCATTGAATAGGTCTTGCATTATATCCCCGCGATTTTTCCCATACGGTCGAAGTAAGTCTTCCGTAACGCGTAAAAGCAATTGACCATGACCCATTTCATCCTGCACCTTTGCCATAATGCCAAGTTTCCTACTAAGAGAAGGAGCTTTTGGCACCCATTCTTTCTCTGGCAATGCACCCATTATTTCACTTATCCCGTGCATGGAAATTAATCTTATTAATGTCAGTCTGTATTCCTCTGGCATCCAATCATCGGCTTCGATTTTGTCACCAGCTTCAATACGCTGCATGAAATGAGCCATTTGTTGATCTTCTGCGGTGTTGTGTAGATTATTCATTTCTACCCCCCCAATATCTAATTTATGTATTGCCGGCACTGTGTATAACAATTAATTAACGACATTAAATGATATCGCTATATAAATAGCGAGCTAATTCTGCTAATTAGAGATACATTCTCCTAAGCATTTCTTTTATAATCGGCTCATTTTTATTAAGCTTTTTCATCATGCTTCTCCGTTTTATCCATAACACTAGTGCTATGTAGCGGCTGGACTTTTGATGTCGGGTCAATATACACTTTTGCATTGCTAATCGCTGTTGGTGCTTCTCCAAATCCGCTCGCGATCAACTTCACTTTTCCTTCATATGTGCATATATCTCCAGCAGCGTATATGCCCGGAATACTAGTTTCCATTTTGGAATTAACGACAATGCTTTTTTTATCTAATTGAAATCCCCAATTTTTGATCGGACCAAGAGAAGACACGAAACCATAATTGACAATGACATCGTCAACGTCAACTACCTTTGTTTCATCGCCTTTCACTTCTTTGAGCACGACTTGTGTAATTTTTTCTTCTCCGATAAATTCTGTTGGAACAAATGGAGTCAAAACAGTAACAGAAGAACTCATCAGCTTTTCCACTGTATGTTCATGTGCTCGGAATTTATCGCGGCGATGTACGAGTGATACTTTTTCTGCAATTTGTTCTAGCATAAGAGCCCAGTCTACTGCAGAATCTCCTCCACCGAATAGCTGCACTTTTTTTCCTGCAAACTGTTGTAAATCATGGATAAAGTAATGCAAGTTGCTTTTTTCAAACCTTGACAAATTAGCAAGGTCTAGCTTCTTCGGTTGAAATGCTCCATTTCCCGCAGTTATAATAATTGTTTTAGTAAAATGTGTCTCTATGTTCGTCGTTAGTTTAAAAGAACCGTTCGGCTGTCTTTCAATTTCTTCCACTGCTTCATTTAAACAAATTGTTTGTTTAAATTGACCCATTTGTTCCATTAATTTATCGACGAGTTGTTGCGCTGTTATTTTTGGAAATCCCGCAACATCGTAAATATACTTTTCCGGATATAATGCCGACAATTGCCCTCCCAGCTGAGGAAGGCTTTCGATAATTTTGCAAGACATATTTCGAAGGCCAGCATAAAATGCTGTGAATATGCCAACCGGTCCTCCTCCGATAATAGTTACGTCAAAAATTTCCTCGCTTTGAGACAAATTTTATCCCCCCTTCTGAATGCACTTACACGCCAATTATATTTTTATCTCTGTAATCTACAATTCGAATCGCTTTTCCTTCTGAACGTGGAATCGTTTTAGGAGTATTGATAACGACATCCACCGATACTAAACAAGTCGTTTTCATCAAACTTTGAATTTTTAACTTCAGTTGAACTATTTGCGAATCGTTCAAGTCTCCTGCAATCATTTCGTGTAACTTACTGTTAATTTCTACATGTAGCACTGCTCTATCCATTTCATCTTTTCTTAATAAATGAATTTGATAATGCGGCACCAACTTGTCTTCTCCAGCCTGTAGAAGAACTCGTTCAACTTCCGATGGGAATACATTTACACCGCGAATAATCAGCATGTCATCTGTGCGACCTTTTACTCTCGACATTCTCGTTGAGGTCCTGCCACATTTACACACCTCTCGTGTGATGGAAGAGATATCACCTGTGCGATACCGAATGATCGGAAGAGCCTTCTTTGTTAAACTCGTAAAAACTAGTTCACCTTCTTCCCCTTCAGCAACCGGTTCAAGTGTTTCAGGATTAATAATTTCAACAAAGAAATGATCTTCATGCACGTGTAAGCCATTTTGTGCTTCGTGACATTCAATAGAAACACCCGGTCCAATGATTTCACTCAATCCATAAATATCGATTGCTTTTAAATTGAACGTTTCCTCAAGCTTTGTACGCATTTCTTTTGACCAAGGTTCTGCTCCAAAAATCCCATACTCCATGGACGATTGCCCTGGATCAATTCCTATCTCCCTCATTTTCTCTGCTATGTTCAACATATAAGAAGGCGTTGCACATATTCCTCTTGGTTTAAAATCTTCAATCAATGTAATCTGTCTTTCTGTGTTTCCACCTGACATTGGAACAACTGTAGCTCCAAGCACTTCCGCACCATAATGAAGGCCAATTCCCCCTGTAAACAAACCGTAGCCGTACGCGTTATGAAAAATATCCGATTTTTTTCCACCTGCAGCAACAATCGAACGTGCTACAACTTCAGCCCACATTTCTATATCGTTTGCTGTATATCCTACAACTGTCGGTTTGCCACTCGTACCAGATGATGCGTGGATTCGAACAATCTGTTCTTGCGGAACAGCGAATAAACCAAACGGATACTGATCGCGTAAGTCTTGTTTTTTCGTGAATGGTAATTTCGATATATCATCTAAACTTTGTATAATGTCTGGAGTAATCCCTAGTTCTTCGAATTTAGTGCGATAGAATTCAACATGTTCATAAACGTTTCGTACCGTATTTTGTAGACGCTCAAGTTGTAGACTCTCCATATCTTCGCGCTTCATCGTTTCCATTAATGGATTATACAAACATCATTCCTCCTATGTTTACTTTATGTTTATTTTGGATCTACTTTTCATACAACTTTATATAACACTTTAAAAACGATTATCATTTTAATTGTAATATGTATACAGATTAATATTTCGAAAAGAATAAGTCAACAAAATATTCAGAAAAGTTTATAGATAACTATGCTATAAACAGAATCCAACGAACTATAGAGTGATTTTCACTTTTAGCAGAGACTAGAGTTTAGAAGAGAAAAAAAGAGGAAGAAGTCGTCAAGTTTCATACGTGTAGAGGATAGAAATAAAAAAAGCTGATGCTAAATGAATAGGTCGACGTTAATAAATGAAAACATGTTTTCAGGTAATATAAAGAATCTATTTGAAAAAAAGATTCTTCAAAACTTGATTCACGCTTGTTTTTTTACCTGTTTCATTTAAAAGGGGTATCAGAAATATTTTGCGCCCGTCTAAGTTCATTCCACTCTGAAATTCATTGATTTGGCGCAGCATATTATCTTTTAGCACAACGATCATTTCGATACCACCTACATACTAGTAAAATAAAAAGCGTTAGATACCTCGTATGAATCGAGATATCTAACGCTTTTTATAGAGATTGGACTTTTTCAGTGGCCCCATCAGCGAGACCACACGGAAAGCACCGGCTGTTGGTAAATCTTAGTGGTGACTAGTTGCGACACATTCTTCCTAAATATCCCCTAATCCACCATACGTTTTCGATATACAACTACAGTCACCGCAAACACAACAACTATCCAAATACCGATGATACCCAAATTAGAAAGCACTTGAACAAAACTTGCACCTTGTTCCACTTCTTCTGCCAACTCGATCAATTGAACGCTTGGTAAAAATTCCGCCACTTTTAATATCGGGTATTCTTTAGTCCATGCCGTTACAAAGGAACCCATTGTAAAGATACCAATAACCGGAAGTACAATAACAGATGA
Organism: Psychrobacillus sp. NPDC096426; assembly: GCF_044762745.1. NCBI lineage: Bacteria > Bacillati > Bacillota > Bacilli > Caryophanales > Bacillaceae > Psychrobacillus > Psychrobacillus sp. NPDC096426. The sequence goes on from NZ_JBIWEX010000003.1 coordinate 88,493, forward strand.
CTCCATTACAGACTTTGCAATAAGCCCTAATAACGTACCAATACCAATATAAAATAACGTCGATAAAATAATAGCAAATGCTACAATCGTAATGTTTGCCGGTTTGTATTCAGATAATAATGCACTAAAGAATACAATAATAATCGTTAATAGAAATGATAGTAAACTTTTTCCACCAAGAATTTCAAGCGTACTTGCTGGTGACAACATTAGCCCTCTTAACGTATTTTTCTCTTTTTCTTCTGCTATTAAACAGCACTGCACATATGTACCAACCATTGAGAATGTCATATTAATATTCATAAAATGCGCTTGAATAGAATCCATCCCCATACGACCATATATTGCTGCCAAAATAATCGGTAAAAAAATAACGATCGATACTGCCGTATTTCTCGAAAAATCTTTAAAATCTTTTTGAAGTATCGCGTTCACACGCTTCCATGAAAATGTCATACTAATTCTCCTCCCGTTACCTTCACAAAAATATCTCCTAATGTTGGTTCATTGGAATGTACCGTCACAACTCGATTTTCTTTCATCAGCTGGTACATTTTTTCTGCACCTGTTGCGTCTTTACAGAGTTGTATTTTTTCATCATTCGTTAGTTCTACTGTTATGGTGGAATCTGCATATTGCTTTTTTAACTCACTAGGTTTATCAAGTAAGCGGATCTTTCCTTTATTTAAAAAGGCAACACGATTACATAATGTATCTGCCTCGTGCATATCATGTGTCGTTAAAAAGATGGTCGTTCCTTTCTTATTTAGCGCACGTAATCCTTCATATATATGGAGTGTATTTACAGGATCTAGTGCAGATGTCGGTTCATCTAAAAATAATAGCTCTGGTTCATGCAGAATCGCTCTTGCTAGAATGACTCTTTGCGTCATTCCTTTCGATAATGTAGCCACTTTTTTCTTGCTTTCTTCTTTTAAATTCACAAATCCAAGTGCTTCGTCAATTTTATGAAGTGGTAGGTCATATAGTTCACAATACAATTTTAAATTCTCGTAAATTGTCAATCTTCCGTATAATCCACTATTATCCGTCAATACACCAAAACGTTTACGGGCTTTTGGATTTTTTAAATGGGAAACATTTTCTCCAAATACAATTGCTTCTCCTTCTGTTGGGTCCAGTTGACCAGTTAATATTTTGATCGTCGTTGTTTTTCCCGATCCACTTGGACCAAGAAATCCAAAAATTTCACCCTTTTTCACTTGAAAATCGACACCTTCAATCGCTTTAAAATTAGCAAAATATTTTGCTAAACCTTTTACTTCTATTGCGTTTTCCATATTCATCCTCCTCAATGGTTAGTTGCACATTTCGTTTCTACAGCCCTAACATTAAGCGTTTTTCATATAGAAAACATCCTATTTACGGTGAAAGGAGTCATTTTGGGGGTGAATGGAGCTTATTTGAGGCCCAACATTCCCTTTAAATCCGCCATTTTCGTTTTAGACAAAGGGACAGATGATTTCTCTGCATCATCGAGTACTAGGCTATAACTATTTCTTGTCCATGTGATTACTTCTCGTACTTTTTGTAAATTGACAATATACGAACGGTGACAACGGAAAAATCCGAATGGCAATAATCTCTCCTCTAATTCATTTAACGTAAAACTACAAGGGAAATTTTCCCCTTTAATATGCAAATAAGTTTGTCCTTCTGTACTTTCAATATAGTCAATTTCTGGTGGATCAAATAGTACGATTTTTTCATTTACTTTCGTTGGTATTTTTTCAAATCGAATTGGTTGTACTATTTTTTCTTCTATTTCATTTTCTATTAAGGTTTCGTTTTGTAGTTCTTCTGAGTCCTCTTCTTCTGTTTGCACTTCATGAAGTCCTTTATCGTCCAACCGAACTATTTTATCCGCAACGGTCACTGCTGTTTCTAAGTAGCTCGTTAATACAAGTACTGTTTTTTGTAACTTTCGAAGTTCGTTTAATACGGAGATTAATATGCGTTTAGATTCTGCGTCTAGGTTTTGGTCAGGTTCTTCCATTATGTAAGTTTCTGCATTTTGAATAAGTATGTATGCTAGCTGGGCGCGTTTCTTTTCCGAGTACGTAAGATCTATTATTTTTTTGTTTTTCTGCGCATCTAGTTGTACTAAACGAGTAGTCTCTTCTATGGATTGTTTGGATTGATACAATTGATGGTAATATTTAAGGAATTCTTGCACAGTAAGTCGCTCATGCAAGCCTTCGTCCAGAAAAAAGAACGCTAACTTTTTCTTATCCGCACATTGTACTACTCCATTGGATAATAAGCTTTTTCCTAATAAAATATCAATGAGTTGCTCTCGCACGTTCACATTCGAACAAATTGCAGCAACCTCCCCACTTCCTATTTCAAGATCAAAAGCTGGGAAAACAATCGTATCATGGATATGTTTTTCCGCTTGAAAAAAATTCATCGCCATCAAAAATCCTCATTTCTATTATTCTTAATACTTTTATTATAACAGTATAATGGAGACGCCAATATAAAAAACACACATGAAATCTTGTCAGATTTCATGTGCGTTTTCTTCCTTTATTATTTATTAAGAACAACTATCATACGTAGTATTTTTAACTTTAGAGCCAGTTTCGCCTCTTAATAAATCACCATCTGTTGCTTCAATAATTTGGTTCGTTACATTATTGGAAATCGAGTTTGCCACTAATTGCAGAAGGCTATTCACATCTCCTTGCGATTGCTTGAATTCTTGCACAATCGGAAGGTCATCAATTTCCGCTTCGATTGCTTCAATTTTTCCTTCAATCAATTTTAGCCCTTTTTCTTTCCCTAAATGCTGAAAGTTTACTGCTTGTTTTTGTAAGCTTTTAAGACTCGCTATTTTTTCTCTTACTGTTTGATTTTCATTAATTTGCGCTTCTGCACGTTTAAAGAAATCGACTTCTTCAGTATTAGCAATCATTGTAGCGATCTCTTTTGCTTTTTCAATTATATCGTCTCTTGTATATTTAGCAGTCATTATATTCCCACCTTTTGTTCATTTGGTACTTCTACTAGTTCCCCAGTAAGCGACCATGTTTTAGCTTCTGTAATTTTCACTTGCACGAGCTTACCAATAATATCTTTTGGTCCAACAAAGTTAACTAACTTGCTTTTTGGCGTATATCCTGCAAGTACATCTGGGTTATTTTTACTTTCCCCTTCTACTAACACTTCCACCACTTGACCTTGATATTTTTTCATAGCTTCTGCTGACATATCATTTACTAACTTATTTAAACGTTGTAAACGTTCTTTTTTCACTTCCATCGGTACATTATCTACCATTTTCGCAGCAGGAGTACCTTCACGTGGGGAGTAAATATACGTATAAGCTATTTCAAATCCTACTTCTTTATATAAAGACATCGTTTCCTCAAATTGCTCTTCTGTTTCATTCGGGAATCCTACAATAATGTCCGTTGTTAACGATACGTTTGGAATGGCAGCTTTAATCTTACGAACTAGCTCCAAATAATGTTCTCTTGAATATTTACGAGCCATTATTTTTAAAATATCAGAAGATCCTGACTGAACTGGTAAATGAATATGGTCGACTAAGTTTCCGCCTTTTGCAAGTACTTCTATTAAATGATCATCAAAATCTCTAGGATGGCTCGTCATAAAACGAATACGAGCAACGTCGATTTTGCGAAGATCATCCATTAAATCACCAAAACGGTAATCTAAGTCTTCGAAATCTTTTCCATAAGCATTTACGTTTTGACCAAGTAACGTCACTTCTTTATAGCCTTGCGCAGCTAAATGTCTAATCTCTTGAATAATATCTTCTGGACGTCGGCTACGCTCTTTTCCTCGTGTATAAGGAACGATACAATATGTACAGAATTTATCGCAACCATACATAATGTTTACCCATGCTTTAATCGAACCTTTTCGAACGCGAGGTAAATTTTCAATAACGTCCCCTTCTTTAGACCAAACTTCTACGACCATTTCCTTCGAAAGATACGCTTCATTTAGAATATTAGGTAGTCGGTGAATATTATGCGTTCCGAAAATCATATCTACTTGGTTATATGTTTTTAATATTTTATTGACGACGGATTCTTCTTGGGACATACATCCACAAACACCGATTAACACGTCTGGATTATTTTGTTTTAAATGTTTTAAATGACCTAGCTCACCGAACACTTTGTTTTCTGCATTTTCACGAATAGCACATGTGTTAAGTAAAATAACATTTGCGTCATCTACCGTGTCAGTAGGTTCATAGCCAAGCTGCATGAAAATACCTGCCATCACTTCTGTGTCATGCTCGTTCATTTGGCAACCGTACGTACGAATATAAAATTTACGATTTTGTCCCATTCCTTTAAATTGCTCGGCAATGGCAAAATCATTATGATAGGCAACTTCTTCTTTGCCTCGTTTTTTTGCTTCCTTTAGGGACGGCGGTGTGTAAACTGCTTGAAAATATTTGCTATAATCCTTCTCGGATTTTTTGTCCGGAGAATTAGGTTCCTTTATTTGTGTACTTTGTAAGCGCGATTCTTCGTTCATAGAAGACTCTCCTTTCTTTCATTCGTAACTAATACGAATACCCATCAACCTATTATACTGAAAAGCAAGGTATAGCCACAAGGTATAAAGCTTAAAAGTGCTTAATTGGTCATAATATGAATTCTTTTTATATTATGAATTAAATTCTTGTCTTTCAGCTAGGATCTTGCGATTTGCGGGCTCTAACTTGCGATTCGAAGATGGGAATTTGCGATTTGCGCATACAATCTTGCGATTCACCACGTTAAAATGGGGATTTTGCGATTCACTATGTTGAGATGGGGATCTTGGGATTCGATGAGGTTATTTTGCAACTCCTCGAAACACCGAACTCTGGATGTTTGATTTTAATAGAAAATTAACTAATAAAAAAACTACCCATTTTTTAACGTGGGTAGCTTTGTTTTCATTTACATAAAATCTTGCAATAATGTATTAAATTCTTTTTCACTCATCTTCAAGTTTTGGTCTACGAGTGGCGTTGGTGCATAGCCCGGGACTTGTTCTTGGTAAGACGGTGCATGTTCATTTTGATAAATGATTCCTGTCACTAGTCCTTCATTCTCCATAACGACGCGCATTGCTTCTTCACGATTTGTATGATCATACCCTTCCACATCGGAAAGTTTCGTTAAGTTTTCTTTAAACCAGTCGTACGTATTTACTTTATTGTACGTTACGCAAGGACTGAATACATTGATGAACGAAAAACCTTTATGGTTAATACCAGCTTCAATAATCGCAGTTAGCTCTTTAATATCAGAAGAGAACCCTTGTGCTACAAACGTTGCTCCAGAAGTAAGTGCTAGTTCAAGCGGTTTAAGGGATGGCTCAATTGCTCCACCTGGTGTCGATTTTGTTTTAAAGCCTTCTGCTGAACGCGGAGAAGTTTGCCCTTTTGTTAAACCGTAAATTTGGTTGTCCATCACAACATACGTTAAATCGATATTACGACGAATCGAATGAATCGTATGCCCAATACCGATCGCGAATCCATCTCCGTCACCACCAGATGCGATAACGTGCAAATCTTTGTTTGCCATTTTTAATCCTTGTGCTATTGGTAAGGCACGTCCATGGATACCATGGAATCCGTATGAATGAATATACCCAGAAATACGTCCTGAACAGCCGATACCTGAAATTACCGCTAAATCATGGGGCTGTATGCCAACATTGGCTGCCGCACGTTGGATAGCTGCTTGAACAGAAAAGTCTCCACATCCTGGACACCAGTTTGGTTTTACATTATTACGAAAATCTTTAAATGTTACCATTAGTTAAGCAGCTCCTTTACTTGTTTTTCAAGCTGTATTGGTAAGAATGGTGTTCCATCATATTTCAATACATTTATCACTTTTTCATGACCACCGACATTCATTTTTAAAATGTTCGCTAGTTGGCCTGTTGCGTTATTTTCCACAACGACTACTTTTTTCGCATTTGCGACAAGTGGTTGTATATCCTTCACCGGGAATGGGTGGATCAATCGGATATGTGCATGATTGACTTTCATCCCTTGCGTAATAAGTGTTTGTTGTAATTCTTCTAACACACCTCTAGTAGAATTGAAACCTACGAATAAAATGTCAGCTTCTCCATAAGGTGCGTTTACATAAACTGGCTCGTTAAAGTTTACATGTTGTAGCTTTTTCATACGCTTGTCCATTTGAGCTTTACGGTTAGATGCCGCTTCTGAAGGCTTACCAGTTTCATCATGCTCTACACCTGTAACGTGGTGAATGGCATGCTCTGTTCCTGGTAATACTCGTGGCGACACGCCATCCTCTGTAACTTCAAAGCGTTTAAAATATGATTTATCTACTGCTTCTGGAATCTCTTCATTTTGCACTAATTTACCGCGGCGAATTTCAATTTTCGAATAATCGAATGGTTCAACCGTTTGCTTACCAAGTGAAAGCTGTAAATCCGATAAAATGATTACTGGAAGCTGTAATTCTTCCGCAATATTAAATGCTTGAATAGTATCGTAGAACGCCTCTTCCCCAGTACTTGGAGCAATAACTACCTTCGGAATCTCTCCATGTGTACCATAAATCATTTGCATTAAATCGGATTGCTCTTGTTTCGTTGGAAGTCCAGTAGATGGACCACCACGCTGCGTATCGACAATAACAAGTGGCTGCTCTGTCATGCCGGATAAACCGATTGCTTCCATCATAAGGGATAATCCGGGACCCGCAGAAGCGGTAAATGCACGTACACCACCATAGTTAGATCCAATCGCCATTGTAGCAGCTGCAATTTCATCTTCTGTTTGGATAACTGCTCCGCCAAATAACGGCAGCTTTTTAATCATATATTCCATAATCTCAGAAGCTGGCGTAATCGGGTATGCTGCCATAAAACGTACACCAGCAGCTAAAGCACCAAGTGCGATTGCATCATTCCCAATCATAAACATTCGATGTTGGCCGTCAGCTGGAACTAACTCCCATTCACCTAAACGATCACCTAATTGTTCCGCCATTGTATCAAAGCCTTGTTGAATTGCTTGCATATTCTTTTCAACAACTTCTTGGCCCTTTTTACCGAAAATTTCATCTACAACTTCTTGGAAAACGGCTTTATCTAAGTTTAAAAGTGCAGATGTAGCTCCTATTGCGACCATGTTTTTCATCAGTGATGTGCCAAGTTCTGCAGCGACTTCTGTAAATGGAACAATATACATCGGTGCTAAGCAATCTTCCGGTGTGACTGGTGAAAATTTTGCATCTGCTAAAATAACGCTTTTTTCTGTTAGTTCTTTGTAGTTTACATCTATTGTTTCTTGATCGAATGCTACTAAAATATCTAAATCATCTGGAATTGTACGTACTTGCGTAGGGCGTACACAGATTTTATTGTTTGTATGGCCACCTTTAATTCGAGAAGAGAAATGACGGTATCCGTATAGGTAATAACCAAGGCGGTTCATCGCCATAGAGAAAATTTCCCCAGTACTTTCAATACCCTCTCCTTGCTGCCCTCCTACTTTCCAAGAAAGCTGTTGCAACATATAAACATCTCCTTACTGTCTCGTTGAATGCTTTTTTCCTTCATTAGTTTACCATGAAGTAGTACGATTCACTATGTATTCACAATGTTTTTCGTCAAAATCAGACCTTTGACGGAAAACAAATCGTCACAATATATTCGAAAAACAAAAGGAAGTCGCTACGGCTGGAAGTAGCGACTTCACGCTTATTTTACTTTTCTTTCTACTAATAACTTTAAAGCAGTTCGATCTTCACCTGAAATTACAATATCTGTGAAAGCAGGTGAACAAGTTAAGTCTGTACCACTAGGTGCAACAAATCCTCTTGCAATGGCAATTGCTTTAATTGCCTGATTTAATGCGCCTGCCCCTACTGCTTGCATCTCTGCATACCCTTGTTCTCTAATTACTGCAACAAGTGCTCCAGCAACGGAATTGGGGTTAGAACGAGAAGATACTTTTAAAGAATCCACTATCATTTCTCCTTTTATAGCTAGATTATGAACTTGCTTTCGTCCATACCCTACCTTATGCTTCGAAGAAAATTTTTAGACTCTTTTACCCTTGAAATGGGTAGTCATCATTAATATAGACACGTTCTTGATGAATAGCTTTTCCCGTAGAATTATCTACTTCCACAAAAAATCCACTTAATACAGAACGACCACTTTTTGGCACTTCAAAACGAGTTGGCATATTCGTTTGGAAACGATATAACACGTCTTCTTTTTTCATCCCTAGTACTTCATCATAGGGTCCCGTCATACCTACGTCTGTAATATAAGCGGTCCCACCTGGTAATATGCGAGAATCGGCTGTTTGTACATGCGTATGCGTTCCAACAACAACAGATGCTTTTCCATCTAGATGCCATCCAAAAGCAATTTTTTCACTCGTTGCTTCCGCATGAAAATCCACAAAAACAATCGGCGATACTTTCTTCGCCTCCTCTACTAACTCCGTTGCTTTTATAAACGGATCATCATGAGGCGGTAAAAATGTTCTTCCGTGCATATTAATAACTGAAATAGTATGCCCGTTTTTCGTCACAGACGTCATCCCTTTACCTGGTGCTTCTTCTGAGAAATTGGCTGGACGAATCAAATAATCCGTATCATCAATAAAATCCATAATTTCTTTTTGATCCCAAGTATGATTCCCCATCGTTACGACATCCACACCCATATGCAGCAAGGATTGGAAAATATTCTTCGTAATTCCGCGACCAGCTGCAGCATTTTCACCGTTTGCAATAACAACATCCGGGTTATATTTCCTTTTTAATCTCGGTAAATAACTTTCTAGTGTGTCTCTACCAATCGAACCGACGATATCCCCTATAAATAAAATCTTCATTATTCAACCACTTCCTTAACGAAAAAAAGGCTTCTTATTAGAAGCCTTCCTTCTATTTTGCGTATTCTACAGCTCTTGTTTCTCTAATGACCGTAACTTTAATATGACCAGGATAATCGAGTTCTTCCTCGATTCGCTTACGAATATCCCTTGCCAAACGATGAGCAGAAATATCATCTATTTGATCTGGGCGTACCATAATACGAATCTCTCTTCCTGCTTGAATGGCAAAAGATTTTTCCACCCCATCATAGGATTCCGAAATTTCTTCTAGTTTTTCTAAACGACGAATGTAGTTTTCTAATGTTTCACTTCTTGCACCAGGTCGTGCTGCGGATAAAGCATCTGCAGCTGCTACTAATACAGCAATAACAGAAGTGGCTTCAGTATCCCCGTGGTGAGAAGCAATACTATTAATAACGACTGGATGTTCTTTGTATTTCGTCGCAAGCTCGACGCCAATTTCTACATGGCTTCCTTCTACTTCATGGTCAATCGCTTTCCCAATATCGTGAAGTAATCCTGCGCGTCTTGCAAGGGTCACATCTTCTCCAAGTTCAGCAGCAAGTAAACCGGCTAAAACCGCTACTTCTGTTGAATGCTTCAATACGTTTTGACCATAGCTTGTACGATAACGCAATCTTCCAAGAATCTTGATCAAGTCAGGATGTAAATTATGAACACCTACATCAAATGTAGTTTGTTCTCCGATTTCTCGAATCTGTTCATCAACTTCCCGTCTCGATTTTTCTACCATTTCTTCAATACGTGCTGGATGAATCCGTCCGTCTTGTACTAATTTTTCTAGTGCTAGACGAGCAGTTTCTCTTCGTATCGGATCGAATCCTGATAGTATAACAGCTTCTGGTGTATCATCAATAATTAAATCGATTCCAGTTAAAGTTTCGAGCGTACGAATGTTCCGACCTTCACGACCAATGATACGACCTTTCATTTCGTCATTCGGTAGATTAACAACGGAAACAGTTGTTTCTGCTACATGATCAGCTGCAAATCGTTGTAACGCGAGTGAAAGAATTTCACGAGCCTTCTTATCAGACTCTTCTTTTGCTCTTGTCTCTGATTCTTTCGTCATTACAGCAATATCAGTAGCAAGCTCATTTTCTACTTCTCGAAGAATAACTGCTCTTGCTTCTTCACGAGTTAACGTAGAAATTCGTTCAAGTTCACTTTGTTGTTTATCAACAAGCTCGTCCACTTTACTTTCTTTCCGTTCGATATGCTGTTGTCTTTCGGTTAGAGCATCTTCTTTACGCTCAAGACCTACTTCTCTCTTGTTTAGAGCATCATCCTTACGATCAAGGTTCTCTTCTCTTTGTAATAACCGATTTTCCTGTTTTTGCAGTTCCATACGGCGTTCACGGATGTCAGATTCTGCTTCATTTCGTAATTGGTGAGTTTCATCTTTGGCTTCTAATAGTGCTTCTTTCTTTAATGCTTCTGCTTCTCGCTTTGCTTCATCTAAGATGAGTGCAGAAGTTTGTTTTGCACCAGTCACTTTTGAATCGTTCACTTTTTTAAGATAATTATAACCAACAACGGCACCGACAAACAGACCAAGCAAAGCGGAGATGATAATTTCCAATAATGGCATTCGAACACCCCCTATTGCTATTCTTTTTAAGTTTCAGTCGGCTCATATATGCACGTGTATACATGTATTGCCTTTTCATTATTTAGTAAAGAAATTATACAGTTTTAATTGTATAGATGTAGAAATACTCTGTCAAGGAAACGATAGGAATATTATTGATTTCACAAGCTTTTTTATGGAGAAAAGACCTAGTGTTCTAAAGGAACGCAACTGTTTGCTGAAACTTTACTTCATGAAATAGAAATAATGCTTCATAAAGAAAAGTCCGTTAGGATTTCCGCTACAGGGCCGACACTGAATCGAGCTTTTTAAGACGCATTATTCCTAAAAAGAGAAGAAAGAAACGTCAAATCGGAAAACAAGCTAGTACTTTCTGGTCGATAAAAAAAAGCCCCTCAACAAGTTGAGAGACTTTGATTATTTTATTCTTCATCTAATAATAAATCAAATTCTGCGTCGTCTTCTTCCTCTACTTCATGGCCACCGATTGTTAAGGCACTTGCCATTCCAAGAGATTCACGAATCTTTAAAGAAATCTCATTTTTAATAGTTGGGTTTTCTTTTAAGTATTGTTTTACATTTTCTCTACCTTGCCCAATTCGTTCTTCATTGTAAGCATACCATGAACCACTTTTTTGAATAATATCAAACTCTGAACCGATGTCGACAATTTCTCCTTCTTGAGAAATTCCTTCACCGTACATAATATCTACTTCAGCAGTTCTAAATGGTGGTGCTACTTTGTTTTTTACAACTTTTATTTTAGTTTTGTTCCCCATTATATCTGTGCCTTGTTTAATCGCTTCTGCACGTCTAACTTCTAAACGGACTGAACTATAGAATTTAAGTGCGCGACCACCTGGTGTAGTTTCCGGATTTCCGAACATTACTCCAATTTTTTCACGAACTTGGTTGATGAAAATTGCGATTGTATTCGATTTATTAATAACACCTGAAAGTTTACGTAATGCTTGAGACATTAGTCGAGCTTGAAGACCCATATGTGAATCTCCCATTTCTCCTTCAATTTCAGCTTTAGGTACTAAAGCTGCAACCGAGTCAATTACTAAAATCTCAATTGCACCACTACGCACTAGTGCTTCTGCAATTTCAAGCGCTTGCTCCCCTGTATCTGGTTGAGATAATAATAATTCATCAATATTAACACCAAGTTTTTGTGCATAAACTGGATCTAATGCATGCTCTGCATCGATAAATGCTGCTTGACCACCAGTTTTTTGTACTTCTGCAATGGCATGTAGAGCAACAGTGGTTTTACCCGAGCTCTCAGGACCGTATATTTCAATAATACGTCCTCTTGGATATCCACCTATTCCTAGTGCTGCATCAAGTGCTAAAGAACCACTTGAAGAAGTGGATATTTCACGGTCTGTTTTTTCTCCTAATTTCATAACAGAACCTTTACCGAACTGCTTCTCTATTTGCTTTAACGCCATCTCAAGCGCCGCTTTACGATCATTAGACAATTATATTTCCTCCTTAGAAGATTCTCTGTTTTTTATTTCTATGTTTACTATACTAGGTTTTTGAGAAATATACAAGAAAAAAGCGAACGTTTATTCGTTAATTTTTACGACTATTTCATTTTGGTCGCTAAAAACAGCCCAAAATTCAATTTTAGGCTGTTTTTTATATTCAAAATTTATTTTCTACAATCCTCGGTCATGAAGTAATCGTATTAAATAATGGATCGTAAACTTCACCGCTCTTAGTCTGTTCGTATTCCGCATACCTGATAAGTTTAACTTGTAGGAAATAGGTGCTAAATCGTCGAATGCAATGCCAATCCAAACCGTTCCTGCCGGTTGTCCGCCATGCCCATCTGGTCCAGCTGCTCCTGTAATACCGACACCAATATTAGTACCAAACTTCTCTTTTACTCGCACAGCCATTTCTTCTGCACATTGACTAGAAACGACGCTAAATTCTTTAATTGTCGTTTCCTTGACACCTAGTTGCTTTACTTTTATATCTTCGGTGTACGTAATCATCCCACCAACTAATGCCTGCCCCATACCGGAGACCGCAGCTAGTTCTGATTGAAATAAGCCGGCCGTCATACTTTCAGCAGCAGAGATCGTTAAATTATTTTCAACAAGTATATCTCGTAGTGTCGATGCAAGGGAATCATTATTGTATCCATACACAAACTTCCCAACTCGATTGAAAATTTCCGTTTGAAGCGCATCAATTAGTTTCCAAGCTTCTTCTTCCGTATCGCTTTTAGCAGTTAGTCGTAAGGTCACTTCTCCATCAGATGCAAGCGGGGCAAGCGTTGGATTTGTTTGATTGTACAATAGATCCTGTACTTCCGTTTCTAGCTCTGCTTCCCCAATTCCATAAAATCGAATGACATGAGACTTAATGATGGCTTCGTGATGTAATAGCTTTGAAAGAAGAGGCTTTGCTTCGAATTGGAACATGGGCTCCATTTCTTTTGGTGGACCTGGAAGTAAAATATAGGAATGCGTTTCTGTCGATAGCAGCATTCCTGGTGCCATCCCGTGCTTGTTTTCTAAAACAGTGCAACCTTCCAAGACAAGCGCTTGTTTTTTATTGTTTTCTGTCATTTTTCGATTCATGCGTTGGAAGAAATCTTCAATATAAATGAGTGCATGATGATCTAAAACAAGACTTTTGTTTAAATGTCTCGAGATTGTCTCTTTCGTTAAATCATCTTTAGTAGGTCCTAATCCTCCAGTAAAAATGATTAAGTCTGCTCGATTCTCCGCAATTTTAATGGAGTCTACTAACCGATTAGGATTATCGCCAACGACAGTATGATAGTATACATCGATACCTAACTCTGCTAATTGGGAAGAAATGAACCTTGCATTTGTATTAGGAATTTGCCCTAATAATAACTCGGAGCCAACTGCAATAATTTCAGCTTTCATGTGAAAACTTCCTTCCTACTTAGAATCCAATAACACTTTACGATTTAGATAAAAATAATCAAATCCGGACCATAATGTAAAGAATAAACAAACATACAACATAATCATATCGAACGGAATATGGAACATTTCAAAAAATACATTTCCTAATAATAATGATGAAACCGCAATAATTTGCGTCCACATTTTAATCTTACCAAGCTGGTTAGCAGCAACTACTTCTCCTTCGTTTGCAAGGATTAAACGTAGACCAGTTACCGCAAACTCACGGCTAATAATTACAATAACTACCCAAGCTGGAGCTGTTCCAAGTTGGACTAAAATAATTAGTGCAGCAGATACAAGTAATTTATCTGCCAGTGGGTCCAAAAATTTCCCCATATTCGTTACTAAATTATATTTTCTCGCATAGTAACCATCAATAAAGTCCGTAATCGATGCGATAATGAAAATAATAGCTCCAATTAAATGCCCTACTGGAATCGTTGCACCAAGAAAACTGACATCACCCCAGTTAAAAGGGACAAGCATAAAAAACATAAATACTGGTATTAAAAAAATGCGGAACATCGTAATTTGATTTGGTATATTCATTTATATGTAACTCCTTTCGTTTTCAAACAAAATAGCCATCTAAAAGATGACTATTTTTGAAACTGTATGACTAAGTTTTGTGTAGCTCTATCGGTTGGGAATTCAACTACTTGATCATTCATATATACTGTATTACCAGGTGTCGAACCAATACGTACGCGAACTCTAGATGAACTAGCTACATCTAATTCAAAAGTCTGACCAGCTGCTATTTCTTGGTCAACCAAAATTTTGTTATCTTGGTCTCTTATGTTCAACCAAGTTCTATTTGTCGTAACCAATTTGACTACATAGTTTTCAGCACCAGTTAAATCATACGTAGACGTTTCCCCTTGTGTTTCCACAAACGTTAGTTGCTCGGCGATAACCGGCTCTTCTACTTCTTCCTCAACAGGTTCTTCTGGATCAGCTTGTTCTTCCACTACCGGGTCTTTTGGGTTTTGCTCCGTTTGAGGCTGTTGTTCGAACATCACTTCATCAGTTGGTTCAAGTAGATCTTTGGAATCTCCTGGTTTATTTTGATATAAAGTCCAAACAATTACAATAATCGCGATAATAAATAGTGCAACGACGATCATCGGAAAAACTTCCATAAGCTTATTTGAAGAGCGTCCCCCTAAAGTTCGTCTAGATGGGATCGCTGGAATACTTTTAGATACTTCATCATTTGAAGGAGAAGGAATATCCGTTTTGTACGTTTCCAAAAGTTCGTCTCCATTTAAACCGACTGCCTCTGCATATTGCTTAATAAACGCGCGCACGTAAAATGCGCCTGGCATGGTCGCATAATTTCCTTCTTCTATGCCTGCCAAATACCTTTTTTGAATCTTCGTTATTTCTTGTAAATCATCAATACTATACCCTTTTGCTAATCTCGCTTCTTTTAAGCGAGCGCCCAGTTCAGTCAACTAAAACACCTACCCGTTAAAAATTAAATCCACCAAATCCGCCGTAACCAGTCATTCCTTTGTCCGACATAGAGTGGTTTTTCTCCATCATTTCATACGAAATTTCTTCTTCTGGATTATGACGAAGCTCAATAATATAATCAAAATCATCAATGGAATATTCGGAATGTTGTATGAACATATCTGGATGCTCTACTACTTTAATCGTAGGCATTCGCATCATTTCTCTTACTAACATTTGATGTTTTTCATCATTTGAATTTCTTGTCACAATGCCATCGAGGATGAAAATATTGCGATCGCTAAACTCGTCCCCAATCAGTTGACTTCGAATAGTTTGTTTAATCATTGTGGAAGAAAGAAATATCCATTTTTTATTCGCACAAACACTTGCAGCAACGACCGATTCTGTTTTACCAACTCGTGGCATTCCTCTTATCCCAATGAGCTTATGACCTTCTTGTTTAAAAATTTCGGCCATAAAATCTACAAGAATACCTAGTTCTCCACGGACAAATCGGAATGTTTTTTTGTCATCTGCATCCCGCTGAATATAACGCCCATGACGTACTGCTAGACGATCTCTTAGCTTTGGTTCTCTAAATTTAGTTAAATGAATCGTTTCCATCGTAGAAGCAATATGTTCAAAGCGTTCTATATTTTCCTTTTTATCTGCTTTTATAAGCATACCACGACGACCTTCATCTACGCCATTAATCGTAACAATATTTACACGAAGCATACCAAGTAAAGAAGAAATGTCTCCTAAAAGACCGGGACGATTTATTTGAATTTCGTATTCAAAAAACCACTCACTTGTCATAACTATCTTTCCTCTCTCGTTAGATGACGTTATTTAGCTATTATAAGTTCTATCATATATGAATTCTATAACGAATAAAAGAAAAAAAGAAAAGAGCATGAACTTCTCTCTTTTCTTCCTGATCAATTATGCCTCGGCATAATTAGGTCCGGATTTTGAATTGCGATTAGGCCTGCGTGATGCAGGTCATGTAGCCGTTGTCGCATGGATGCAACGTATTTAGGCTAGCATCCTATAACTCCCTTCAAAATCTGTGACATCCGCCGGAGGCTTGGCCAACAGGATGTTGGTCACTCAGGCGTTGCCGCAGGACGCGGCGAACTTAGCCAGAGTTCCTCTACTCAGCAGTTGTTTTTTTGCTTTGTCAAGTTAAATATACCATCCACCATTTACGCGGATTATTTGACCTGTTATATAATTTGCTTTTTCACTAGTCAAAAAGACGATCGCATTTGCAACATCTTGTGTCGAACCGAAAACACCAGCTGGTATTTCTTCTAAAATAAGTGCACGAGCTTCGTTTTCTACATGAATATTCATTTTCGTATCGATGAATCCCGGAGCGACCGCATTCACAGTAATTCTTGCGTGTGCAACCTCTTTGGCATAAGCTTTCACAAATGCATGCTGTGCTCCTTTAGCAGCAGAGTACGCCGCTTCATAGGAAGCCCCCGTTTCCCCCCAAATAGATCCAACGAAAATAATCGAACAATGCAAATGCTTTCGAAGCTTCGGTGTCAGTTTCCCTAATAGGAACATCGGATGTTCTACATGCACTTGAAACAAATGGCGGATATCTTCCAAAGTTGTATCTTCAAGCCCTTTGTACAAACTGTGCCCATGGGCAAAAACGATTGAATTAAGGGAAAAAATTGAATTTGCTAATTTTTCGATGGAACTTGCTTCTCGCATATCTGCCTGTATAAGCATAAATTCTTGCGTCGGGTATAAATGTTCCAAATCGTTCATAAGCGCGCTTACACGCGCTTTATTGCTTGAATAATGTAGGTATAGAGACCAACCAGCTTCAGCTAGGTTATGACAAATGGTATTTCCTATTTCTCCAGAAGCCCCTACAACTAATGCGAACTTTTTACCCATTGCTGTTTTTTTCGAATGGAACGACTGTAAATACAGTATGTGTCTGTTCATCCTGCAAAGATTTAAATGCTTGAATCACTTGTTCCATCTTTAAATTTTCGAGTGCAGGAACAACATCGAATAGATTCATGTCGTTAAATGAGTATCTTGTAAATTGGTTTGCGATATATTCGATTGAATTCAAAGCTCGTAGGAAGAAGCCAATTTTTTTACGGGTAACTCGCTTTAAATCCTCGTCCGTAAACTGCCATTCTTTTGCGTGATCTTTAATCGATTGTTTAATCTTCTCAGCTAGTTCTTTCGCATTAACTGTATCAGAACCGATCATAGTAAATCCGTACCCTTTTTCCATTGAAAAGTCTGCTGAATAGGATTCATCGATTAATCCTTTTTCATAAACATCTTGATAAAATGCAGAAGTTCTTCCAAATAGTAGTTCGATTGCTACTTGCATTGATAGCTCATAATTCAACATTTCTTTACCCGAAATATCGGTATTTGCTGACTTAATACCATAAATAACTTTTGGTTTTTGGACATCCATTTGTAAACTGCGCTCCGAAAAAGCAACATTGGATTGTTCCGTTGGGAAAAAACGTTGTATTTCTTGCGGGGATTCGAATGTTTTAGCCGCTTGATCTTGTTTAATAAAATCCATCATTTCCTTTGGATTCACCGCACCAACAACAAATACTGTCATATTAGACGGGTGATAAAATGTGTGATAACACTCATATAAATGATCTGCCGTAATTTTATCAATGGACTCTACCGTTCCTGCAATATCAATTTTCACCGGATGGTCTTTATACATATTTTCAATAGCGCCAAAGTATAAACGCCAATCAGGCTGATCATCATACATCGTTATTTCCTGGGCAATGATTCCCTTTTCTTTTTCCACTGTTTCTTCTGTGAAATAAGGTTGCTGTACAAAATCAAGCAATGTCTTCGTATTTTCTAATACATGATCAGTGGACGAGAATAAGTAAGTCGTTTTAGTAAAAGAAGTGAACGCATTAGCAGAAGCACCTTTTTCACTGAATTGTTGAAAAACGTCTCCTTCTTCTTTTTCGAACATTTTATGCTCTAAAAAATGGGCGATACCATCGGGAACTATTACTGCTTCCTTTTTACCAAGCGGAATAAATTCACGGTCGATCGATCCATACTTCGTTGAAAAGGTTACGAATGTCTTTGAAAATCCTTTTTTCGGTAAAATATATACGTTTAAACCATTCGGCAATTGCTCATGGTATAACGTTTCTTCTAGTTGTTCAAAATATGTTTCATTCATTGCCTGCACCCTCCTTACCAGATAGGAAATAGACGAATTCCTTCTCTATTTTCTGAGCCATTTGACTGATTTGATCCTTCGTTACATTGGACCATTTAGAAACCCAGTTTTCCACTGTAAATGACTCGTTTATTTCTTTATATTGATCGTAAATTTCAATTTGTGCGCGAGCAGAATCCAATGCTTCTTTTAATTGATTCGATAGCATCGATTTTGTTTGATTGATTTCTAAATCAGAAATATCTCCTTGTTGCATTGCTTTTAATTGTTCATCTATTAAATTGACCGCTTTTTCCTGTAAATTAGCATCAATTCCTGCTAAGACGAATATTAACCCATATAAAGATGCATAACTACTGGATGCATAATAGGCCATGCTTTCTTTTTCTCGCACGTTCATAAATATTTTGGAATGTGAAAAGCCTCCTAATATGCCGTTCGTCATCTGCATAACCGGAAACTCCTCTGAGAAGAAAGTGATCGGTGTGCGATAGGCTATATGCAACTTCCCTTGTTTCATATCTTGTATTTCATGTAAAAACCCTTTTTCTGTTGATGCTTTTGCTACTTCTACGTCGTGTGCAAGTTCGGAGGATCTATCCGTAAATGGAAAATGACTAGCTATTTTTTCTTTTATTTCTTGCGCATTGACATCCCCGACAATATAAATAGATAAATTGTCTTCTGAGAGAATCGTTTGGTGCATTGCTACTAGTTGTTCATTCGTTACTGCTTTTACAGCTTGGACAGTCCCATTAGCAGAAATAGAAGCAGCGTGATCTGGGCGAATGTTCTCTAGTAAACGTTGCTGCGCATATCTTGTTTTATCGTCATACATCGATTGTATACGTTCAATGACTTGTTCTTTTTCTCTAGTGACAATCGAATCTACAAATTTTCCATCTACCAACTTTGGTTTAAATAAGACGGTATGTAATAAGTTGAAGACCTCATCTACTACTTTTTCATTGGATAGGTAAGCATCGTTTACAGTTTCCGCATTCAGCGAAAAAATATGATGTGCTCCTTTCTTCCCTGTATCAAAATATAAAACAGCTCCATATAAGTCATCTAGACGTTTTCGGAATTCTGCGTTTGTTTGATATACATCATTGCTATACTGCAAGACGTTCGCTAAAACGGAACGTATAGCAGCTTGCTCCTCGGTCAATTGTTGTTTCCATTTGAACGATATATTAATCGTTTTAAATTGTTCTGTCGGTCTTACATAAAGCTTAACGCCACGCGCAAGTTCAAATTGTTGGAACATATCGTTATCCCCCTTTTTCTTTCTAGTTTATCTCTTATACCATTTTACTATACATGTATTCATTGTACATATCCAAACAACTACAGCAAATGGGAACTATGAATGGAATGACGTACATAATGGGGATAATGCGTCGTAAAGAGTAACCGCAAGTGCAGTTGATTTCCGCTCCAGGCGGACGCTTTCCGCGGGCACGGCTTCAGCCGCTTCCCTTGCTCCTGCGCAAGCTCGTCGCAAAAATTAATTTCGCTACGCTCAGTCCAGGGTCTTCAGCTTGCGCTGTTCCCGACGGAGTCGCCGCCTTGCGCTTCAATCAACAAAAATACGCTGAATAATTAGTAATTGTCATTTCCTATTAGTAATTTCTTCAATATGGGAGTTGGTTGCTTACATTAGTAAATTGGTTGCACTCATACTAATTTAGTTGCTTTCAACATAGAAATGGTTGCTTTCAATGATCAATTGATTGCCCTTATCCTTATATTGGATTTTTAACTGCTTTTCTAATAAACCTTTTTGTTTTAAAACGAGAAATTAAATAGTCAGCAAGCTTCTTTGATTTTCGCAGCAGGCAGCGACTCCAGTGGAGGCCAACAGGATGTTGGTCACGAAGGCGTTTCCACACGATGTGGCGCACTTAGCCTTCGTTCCTCTGTTGAGACGAATGTGACTTCACAACGTACGTGAAGCCGCGGTGAAGGCTCGTCGCTCACCCCGCGGAATGCGTCCGACCTGCAGCAAAATATTAGCGGACATCTTTTGACACGCAGTATCCCTATAACACGTACAATATAAAAAATGCCATACTTTATGTTACTTAAAAAAGTTAACCACATGTCAAAAGTTTTAATAGTTTCCTATGTAACAAAAAGGGACCAAATTTAATTGGTCCCTTACATTTTATCGTTTTCCTTTAATATATGGTACACCACTCGCTTTCGGTGCATGTGCTTTACCGATAAATCCAGCTACCGCTAAAATCGTCAATACATACGGTAATATATGCAAGTAATAACTTGGTACTTGATTGATAATCGGAATTTGTCCACCGACAATACTTAATGCTTGTGCAAAACCAAAGAATAATGCAGCACCTAGCGCTCCAAGTGGATGCCATTTACCGAAAATCATCGCAGCAAGCGCCATAAACCCTTGTCCATTAATCGTCGAATGGCTAAATTCAGCTGAAATAGATTGTGCATAAACTGCCCCACCAACCCCAGCGAACATTCCAGATAAAATAACGGCTATATAGCGCATTTTCGTAACATTAACACCCATCGTATCTGCTGCCATCGGGTGTTCCCCTACTGCGCGAAGGCGTAAACCAAATGGTGTTTTATATATAACAAACCAAGCACCGATTGCTACGATGAAAGCTAAAATCGATGTCGAATAGACATCTTTAAAAAGCATAGGTCCTAGAACCGGAATATCACTTAAAAAAGGAATATCAAAACGGATAAATCGTTCTTGAATATAATCTGTTTGTCCTTTCCCGTAAATCATTTTAACGGAGAACAATGCAATCGCGACACCTAGCATATTGATCGCTACCCCGGAAATCGTTTGATCTGCACGGAATGAAATCGTTGCTACAGCATGCATAATCGCAAATATACCAGAAACGATCATTGCCGCTATTATCGAAACCCAAGGAGTCATCGCACCAAAAGTACCGACAAACGTCAAGTTGAAAATAATCCCGATAAATGCTCCCATTACCATTAAACCTTCTAGTCCAATGTTAACAACACCAGAACGTTCAGAGAAAACCCCACCGATTGCGGTAAAGATTAACGGAGCGGCATAAAATATGGCGGACGGAATAATGAAATATAGAACTTCTAAAAAGCTCATATTATTTCGCCTCCTTTTTCTTGTTTATCTTAACAAGGAAATAGCGAATGATGTAACCACATGCTACAAAGAAAATAATAAGTGCGATGACAATCGAAACGATTTCAACCGGTATACCAGCTGCGTTCGGCATATTTAATGAACCAAATTTCAACGCACCGAACAAGGTAGCACCGAACACAACCCCTAGAGGAGTATTTGCACCTAAAAGAGCTACTGCTATTCCGTCAAATCCGATTCCCGTAAAGCCACCTTTTACACTCGCGTATTGGAATGTACCAAGTGCTTCCATAGCACCAGCAAGCCCTGCAAAAGCTCCAGAAATGACCATTGAAAGAATAATATTTTTGTTTACATTCATACCAGCGTAAGCGGATGCATGCTTATTAAATCCAACTGCCTTCAATTCAAAACCAGTCGTTGTTTTTTCCAAAATAAACCACATTACTAATACCATAGCAAGTGCTATGAAAATACCATAATGTAATCTAGAAAAATCTGTCACACTTTCAAAAAAAGCAGATTTCAAAGAAGCCGTTTCTTTAATAGTTTCTGTTGTTTCTTTCCCATTTGCAACCATACGTATAAGCACATTCGTCGTATGAAGTGCAATATAGTTCATCATAATCGTTACAATTACTTCGTGTACTTGTAATTTTGCTTTTAACAGACCAGGTATAAATGCCCATAGTCCTCCAGCCACTGCGGCTGCAATAATGGCAAGTGGTAAATGAATATACATTGGTAGATCGAACGCAATTCCTACATATGCAGCTGCGAACCAACCGACTAGTAATTGTCCTTCTACACCGATATTAAATAACCCTGTACGGAAAGCAAAAGCCACTGCTAAACCGGATAACAAATAAGGAGTTATTGTACGAATGGTTTCTCCAATTGTATAGTAATCTCCAAAAATACCGTTCCATAATGCTGTATAACCTGCTACTGGATCGTATCCACTTGCTAACATTACTACTGCTCCAACAAGTAGACCTAATATAACGGAAATAACAGGGACAAGTATATTAACTACTCTATTCGGCATGCTCTTTATCCCCCTGTTTTACAACTTTTTCCTTGTTAGTTTGACCTGCCATTAACAACCCTAGTTCTTGCTCTGTTGTTTCTTTTGGCAATAATGTATCCACAATTTGTCCATCATAAATAACCGCGATACGATCTGAAACGTTCATTACTTCATCTAATTCAAACGATAGTAGAAGTACCGCTTTACCTTTATTACGTTGTTCGATCAAACGTTGGTGAATAAATTCAATTGCACCAACATCTAATCCCCTAGTTGGAAGTGCAGCAATTAATAATTCAGGATTTCGTTCGATCTCTCGTCCAATAATCGCTTTTTGCTGATTACCACCAGACAAAGCACGTGCTGGAGTATGTTCTCCTTGTGTTCGAACATCATATTCTCGAATTATTTTCTGTGCTAGCTCCGAAACTTTTCCATAGTCCATAATACCATTTTTGGAAATCGGATCTACGTAGTACGTTTGTAATGCAATATTATGCCCGATTGGGAAATCCAGTACTAACCCGTGCTTATGACGGTCTTGTGGAATATGCCCAACCCCTGTTTCTGTAACTTTACGAGGCTTTTTGTTCGTAATGTCTTGTCCATTAATAGAAATAGATCCACTCTTTGTTTTTCTGAGTCCAGTAATAGCTTCGATTAACTCCGATTGACCATTTCCGTCAATTCCTGCAATTCCTAAAATCTCGCCTTTACGTACTGTTAAATTTAAATTCTTTACTTTTTCAACGCCACGGTAATCAGTAACAACTAAATTTTTAACAACTAGAGCATCATCAGTAGGATTTGCTTCGTCTTTCACTGTTGTAAAATCAACTTGTCTACCAACCATTAAAGAAGCAAGTTCATTTGGATTGGTTTCTGCTGTAATAACCGTTCCAATTCCTTCTCCTTTTCGGATAACGGTCACTCTGTCTGAAACGTCCATAATCTCTTTTAATTTATGTGTGATTAAAATGATTGACTTTCCTTCTTGAATGAGTCGCTTCATAATCTGGATGAGCTCCACTATTTCTTGAGGAGTGAGAGATGCGGTCGGTTCGTCGAATATTAGTATTTCTGCGCCTCGGTATAGTGTTTTTAAAATTTCTACACGTTGTTGCATACCAACAGATATATCTTCAATTTTAGCGTATGGATCCACTGCCAAACCGTACATTTCTGATAAAGAATGAATTTTTTTGGCAGCATCTTTAATATCGATCACGCCGCCCTTCGTTAATTCATTCCCTAAAATAATGTTTTCTGTCACCGTGAAATTTTCCACAAGCATAAAATGCTGATGAACCATCCCGATACCAAGATCATTCGCTACGTTCGGATCTGTTATATTCACAGTCTTCCCATGCACTTTTATCTCTCCGGCTTCCGGTTGATATAGGCCAAATAGTACATTCATAAGAGTGGACTTTCCAGCTCCATTTTCTCCTAAAAGAGCATGAATCTCTCCTTTTTTTAATTGGAGGGTAATATTATCATTCGCAACAAATGATCCAAACTCTTTTCGAATGCCTAGCATCTCTATTACATATTCCAATGAATTCACTCCCTACTATACTAGTATAAAATTAATACAGGAAAGACTTTAAATTTTTAAAATCTTTCTTCTATTAATTAAAATATCATAAAGACCGAAATATCTCGGTCTTTATGATTTTCGTTTAACAAATTATTCCAACGTTTCTGAAACAATAATTTCTCCAGAAGCAACTTTATCTGAGTATTCTTGGATTTGGTCTAAAATGTCTTGTGGGATAACGCCACGTGAATCAGCAAGACCAACTCCTTCTTCAGCTAAACCATAAGTTACTGTAGTACCGCCTGGGAAATTACCAGCCATTGCATCATTCGCTACGTCTTGTACCGCAATTCCTACTTTTTTCAACATGGAAGTAAGTGTTACGTTGGAATCGCCAACGGCACCTTCTTCGTATTGGTCAGAGTCAACTCCGATTACCCATACATTTGCATTCGGATCTTTTGTTTTACGTTCTTTTGCTTCCGCAAATACACCGTTACCAGTACCACCAGCAGCGTGTGCAATAATATCAACACCTGAAGAATACATACGGTTAGCAGTTGTTTTACCAAGTGCAGCATCATCAAATTTACCAGTGTATTGTACATCTACTTTAATACTTGGATCTACTGCTTTAACACCTTCAACGAATCCTGCTTCGAAACGTTCGATAACTGGAATTTCCATTCCTCCAACGAAACCAATTTGTTTAGTTTCTGACATAAGTGCAGCTGCAACACCAGCAAGGTATGCTACCTCTTGTTCTTTAAACAATACAGAAACAACATTTGGTTTATCCGCAACACCATCAAGAATAACAAATTTATTATCTGGTTTTTGGTCCGCAATTGTTCCAATCGGCTCTTCTAATAAGAAACCAATACCATAAACGATGTCGAAATCACGACGTACTAAGTTATTTAAGTTTGTTACATAATCAGCGTCTCCTGCTGATTGAAGATAGTCAAAACCACCATCTCCTTTTTCAAGACCATGTTCTGCTCCCCATGCTTGGATACCTTCCCAAGCGGATTGGTTGAAGGATTTGTCATCTACTCCACCAACGTCAGTAATCATGGCAATAGAGAAATCTGCTGATTCTGTAGTACCTTCTGAACCTGTTGTTGCTTTTTCATTGTCTTTTGTACCACAAGCTCCAAGAATCGTACCTGCAGCTAATACAAGCGAAAGTCCTAAACCAAATTTACGCTTTGTCAAAATGAAAACCTCCATTTATTTTCTTATTAGCAGGAATTGAAAACTTTTTACACCCTTTTCCGAACAACATGAAAGCTAAATTTATCTGCTCGAAAATAATTTTTCGAATACAATACCACACGATCATTTTCGTCATAATGCAATTGTTTTAACACAAGCAATGACGTCTCAGGTGCACAATTTAATGTAGGAGAAGCAACTTCATGGTATCCAACAGGATCGATGTATGCTACCGCATGAGATACATGAATTTCTCCAGATTCCTCTAGCGCAGAAAAAATAGAGCCTTCTTCTCTAATGAGAAAATCACCGGGTAAGTAACTTTTAGGAACTTTATCCACGCAATACACTACCGGCTCGCCATTGGCAGTTCGGACACGCTCCATCGATATAATCGATTGCTCGTCCTTACATTCAAAGCGATCCATATCTTCTTCTGTTGGAAGCGATTGCATCGAACTCAAATAAATTGTACCTGGTTCCATGCCCGCGCTTCGTATCATAGAAGAAATACTTGAAAGCTGTTCAATACCAGACGTGAAGACGGGTTTTGAATTAACAAATGTCCCAACTCCATGTCGTCTGACAATTACATTTTCTTCTTCCAAAAGACGTAACGCTTCTCTTAAAGTTGCACGACTGACACCTAGTGATTTTGCTAATTCAAACTCAGAAGGAAGTTTTTCCTTTTCCTTGAATATGCCATTTTCAATGTCTTCTTTTATACGATCAATCACTTGAAGATATAAATGACGATGATCTACTTTTATTGTCATATAAAAACACCACCATTTTTAGAGATCAGACCTCTGATGTAAAACATTCCTACTAATCAGTCATACTATAACACTTTTAATTAGTGAAATAAATACTTTTAATAATTTTTTAACTATTTACTTTACAACAACTTAATCTATTTGTAATCGTTTTGTCATATATAATCAGTATCTACGGCATTTTTCGAAACAAGTACTTGATGTGGCTTATTTCCTTCATAAGGTCCTACTATTCCACCTAACTCGAGTTAGTCGATGATTCTGCCAGCTCGCAAATAGCCCACTCTAAAGGGGCTTTGGATTAATAACACCGATGCGGTTTGCATATCTGTCACTAATTGTGCAGCCTCACCATACAATTCATCCAGGTCTATTTGTTCTTGTTGCTCTTCCACTTCATCCGGAATCATTTCTTCTTGGTACTTTTACAAAATTAATACAGGAAAGACCTTAAATCTTGTAAATTAAAGTTAAAGTTCTATAAAATTTAACGAATGTATTGAATTCTTAAAATCTTTCTTCTATTAATTAAAATATCATAAAGACCGATAAGCTTCGGCCTTTATGATATTAGAAAAACAAATTATTCTACTGTTTCAGGAACAGTGATTTCGCCATCAATGATTTTTTTAGAGAATTCTTCGATTTGGTCTAGAATATCTTGTGGGATAGCTCCGCGAGAGTCAGCAAGCTGGACCCCTTTTTCTGCTAGACCATAAGTTACTGTTTTCCCACCAGGGAAGTTTCCAGCCATTGCTTCTTTTGCAATTGTTTGTACTGCAACGTCTACACGTTTTTGCATGGAAGTAAGTGTAATGTTAGTATCACCTACAGCACCTTCATCATATTGGTCGGAGTCAACTCCGATTACCCATACTTTTGCATTCGGATCTTTTGTTTTACGTTCTTTAGCTTCCGCGAATACACCGTTACCAGTACCGCCAGCTGCGTGGAAAATAATATCAACGCCTGAAGAATACATACGGTTAGCAGTTGTTTTACCAAGAGCTGCATCATCAAATTTACCTGTATATTGAACATCAACCTTGATGCTTGGATCTACAGCTTTTACACCTTCAACGAAACCTGCATGGAAACGTTCGATAACTGGAATTTCCATCCCACCAACGAAACCTACATGCTTCGTTTCTGACATTAATGCAGCTGCAACACCCGCTAAGAAAGAACCTTCTTGCTCTTTAAACATTACAGAAGCAACATTTGGTTTATCAACAATAGAGTCGATTATAGCAAGTTGTGCTTCTGGTTGTTGGTCTGCAATAGTACCAATTGGCTCTTCCATTAAGAAACCGATTCCATAAACAACATCGAAATCACGACGTACTAAGCTATTTAAGTTTGTGAGATAATCAGCGTCTGAACCAGATTGAAGGTAATCGTAGCCACCGTCACCTTTTTTAAGGCCATTTTCTTTACCGAATGCTTCAATACCTTCCCATGCTAATTGGTTGAAAGATTTATCATCTACTCCACCAACGTCCGTTACCATAGCGATAGAGAAATCTTTTGTTTCTGTAGTTCCAGTATCTGCACCTTCTGAACCTGTTGTTGCTTTTTCATCGTCTTTTGTACCACAAGCTCCAAGGATAGTACCGGCAGCTAATACAAGTGATAGACCTAAACCAAATTTACGTTTTGTCAAAATGAAAACCTCCGTTAATTTTCTTATTAGCAGGAATTTAAACCATTTTACACCCTTTTCCGAACAACATGAAAGCTAAATTTATATGCTCGAAAATAATCTTTCTAATACAAAACCACACGATCATATTCGTCATAGTGAAGTTGTTTTAACACAAGTAAAGAAGTTTCCGGTTCACAATTCAAAGTTGGTGAAGCAACTCTATGGTATCCAACAGGGACTATAAACGAGACCGTATGAATACACGTGTGTCTCCAGATTCCTACAATGCAGTAAAAATAGAACCTTCTTCTCTAATGAGAAATTCATTAGGTAAGTAATTCTTTGGAACTTTATCGATACAATACACAGCTGGATCTCCATTTGCAGTACGGACTCGTTCCATTGAAATAATCGATTACTCTTCTTTAGAATGGAAGCGCTTAATATCTTCTTCAATTGGAAGCGATTGCATCGAACTCAAATAAACAGTACCAGATTCCATGCCCGCACTTCGAATCATAGAAGAAAAACTCGAAAGCTAATCAAAACCCGACGCGAAGACGGGTTTTGAATTAACAAAAGTCCCGACTCCATGTCGTCTGACAATTACATTTTCTTCTTCCAATGAACGTAGAGCCTCTCTTAAAGTTGCACGACTAACGCCTAGTGATTTTGCTAATTCAATTCAGAAGGAAGCTTTTCCTTTCCCTTGAAATGTTTTCTTTGATACGATCAATCACTTGAAGATATAAAGGACAATGTTCTACTTTTATTGTCATATAAAAACACCACTATTTTTTGAGATCGGACCTCTGATGTAAAACATTCCTACTAATCAGTCATACTATAACACTTTAAAAGTTCAAAATAAATACTTTTATTAATTTATTAACTATTGACTTTACATAAACTTTATCTATTTGTAATCTTTTTGTCATATAGAATCAGGATCTACAGCGTTTTTTGAGATAAGTACTTGACGTGGCTTACTTCCTTCATAAGGTCCTACTATTCCACCCATTTCGAGTTGATCGATGATTCTTGCGGCTCTTGAATAGCCTACTCTAAACCGTCTTTGGATTAGAGACACCGATGCAGTTTGCATATCTGTTACTAATTGAGCAGCATCGTCATAAAGCTCGTCCCTATCTACTTGTTCTTGAGATTCTTCCACTTCATCTGGAATCATCTCTTCCTGATAATTTGCTTTTTGCTGTTCAATGACAAAGTCTACCATACG
Source organism: Psychrobacillus sp. NPDC096426 (assembly GCF_044762745.1). Lineage (NCBI taxonomy): Bacteria > Bacillati > Bacillota > Bacilli > Caryophanales > Bacillaceae > Psychrobacillus > Psychrobacillus sp. NPDC096426. The sequence continues at coordinate 117,224 of NZ_JBIWEX010000003.1, forward strand.
CTCTACTTCAGCGTCAGACAAATAAGCCCCTTGCACACGAACTGGTTTTGAACTTCCAGCTGGTAAAAATAGCATATCACCACGACCTAAAAGTTTTTCTGCTCCTCCCATATCGAGTATTGTGCGGGAATCGATCGCAGAAGACACAGCGAACGCAATTCTGGAAGGAATATTTGCTTTTATAATCCCTGTAATAACGTCCACGCTCGGTCTTTGTGTCGCAATGATCAAATGAATTCCAGCAGCACGTGCCATTTGTGCCAAACGCGTGATGGAATCTTCTACATCATTGGATGCAACCATCATTAAATCCGCTAACTCATCCACAATTACAACGATATATGGAAGCTTCGGATGTTTTTCTTCGTTTTCTTCGTTCCATTTGTCAATATACTCATTATAGCCTTCCATATTTCGTGTACCAGTATGCGAGAACAACTCATATCGTCGTTCCATTTCCGAAACGATTTTTTTCAGTGCTTGTGATGCTTTTCGAGGATCCGTAACAACTGGAGCAAGTAAATGCGGTATTCCATTATATACATTTAACTCTACCATTTTCGGATCGATCATCATCATTTTCACTTCATGTGGCTTTGCTCTCATCATAATACTTGTAATGATTCCGTTGATGCAGACACTTTTTCCGCTTCCAGTTGAACCCGCTACTAATAGATGGGGCATTTTGTTTAATTGTGCAAGCACTGCTTGTCCTGTTACGTCACGGCCAAATCCTATGAGTAGTTTTAAATTCGGTTTATTATTTTCTTCCGCTTCTAAAACTTCTCTCAAGCTGACGATGGCAACTTCTGTGTTCGGTACTTCTATCCCAATAGCAGATTTACCAGGAATAGGCGCTTCAATACGAATATCTCTTGCAGCAAGCGCTAGCGCTAAATCATCATGTAAACTGACAATCCGACTTACTTTTACCCCAACATCAGGCAGTACTTCGTATTTTGTCACTGCCGGCCCTAAATGTACTTGCGTTACTTTTGCTTTAACGCCAAAGCTTAAAAACGTTTTTTCTAGTTTTTGTGCATTTGCTTGAAGTGCATTTAACTCGCCACTTTGGTCACTATGTTCGGGTGCATCTAATAATGTAATCGGAGGTAATTGATAATCCTCATTTTCTACTTCTTCTGTTTCCATATTAATCTCGATTGGATCGGTTATTTCTTCTGGTTCAACTTTTTCTTCTTTTCTTACGATCCGTTCTGTAAAGGCGGAAATGATAGGTGCTGTAACTTGTTCTACCTCTTGTTCTCTAATCGTAAGGATCTCCTCGTGGACGGTCACCGCTTCCTCTTGTAACGTTTCTTTCTTCGAACGTCTTCCTGTCTTTTTAGTTGGTGCTGGTTTTTTCTTTTTCTTTTTCTTTCGATTGACTACTTTTTCTCTAAGTATTGGTGCTATTTCAATTACTAACGGTACAAGCGCTTTTCCAGTCCATAAAATAATTCCTATTAATAACAATAGCCATCCAGCAATCTTAGCTCCAGCAGAATCAAACAAAACATGAAAAGCTGCAAATAAAATAGCCCCTATTATACCACCGCCAAGCGAACTCGTTTGATTTGTTATACCTCCACTTTCCACTAACACACGATAACTTTCCCTTAAAATTGAATTTGTCATTAATCCTTTTCCTTCAAATAACTGTTGAAAAAGTGCTAAATGACTAAATAGCAATAAACTACTTAATATAAACCCACTTCCCAATAAGAGACGGTGATTCCATGCTGGGAAGGTTTGCTTCATCATAATGATAAGTGCATATACGATAAATATAAAAGGAATGGCGATATGCCAATTTCCGAATAGAAAATAGCCGATATAAGCGAGTCCTCGACCGACTAGACCGTATTCAAAAAAGGAAATGATTGCTAGTCCGATTATGAGCAATCCAATTATTTCAAACATTAGTGGATGCATTGTTTGTTTTTGGGGTGCTGCTTTTTTAGTTGGTTTTCTCTTTTGTTGTGCCAACAATATCACCTGCTTTCGTTATAAGAAATGCGCAAGCGCCTATGTCTGCCCTGACAGGCAAATGGGGAAAAGCGAGGAGGCAGCTCTTCAGCCACCGCAGCTTTTTTCCATTTGACCCCGTGGGGCAAGGCGCTGGAGCTGGATTGATACTGAGTAAAAAAGCTTATACTTTCTTATCTCTTATAAAAAGGGATTTCCCTCCGTTATCGGAAAGGAAATCCCTCTATTATTCATATTAATATTCCATAATAATCGGGATAATCATTGGACGGCGTTTAGTTTGTTGGAATAAATATGAATTTAGCGTATCACGGATTTCTTGTTTTATGTTTGTCCATTCAAACGTTTCTTTATTCACATATTTTTCAACAATTGTTCGAACTAATTGCGCTGATTCCTCCATTAGTTCCTCTGATTCCCGTACATAGACGAAACCTCTTGAAAGAATTTCTGGACCAGACGCTATTTTCTTTTGAGCGCGGTTCAATGTAACTACTACGATAAAAATACCGTCTTGAGAAAGAAGCTTACGATCACGTAAAACGATATTTCCAACATCCCCTACACCAATTCCATCAATAAGTACGTTACCAGCTTGTACTCTTCCACTCATGCGCATTTTACCATTCTTGTATTCGACAATATCCCCTTTATCCGCGATAAATATTTCTGATTTTGTCATACCAATATCTTGCGCTACTTTCGAGTGAGCCATTAACATACGATATTCCCCTTGAATCGGAATGAAATATTTTGGTTTCGTTAAGTTAAGCATCATTTTTAAATCTTCTTGGCTACCATGTCCGGATACATGGACATTTTTGCTAGCAGTCAATACTTTTGCGCCTACTTTTGCGATTTGGTTCATCGTTTGGTACATGCCAACTTCCATTCCTGGTGAAGGAGTGAACGTAATGAGCACAGTGTCTGTATCTTTAATTTTAATATCTTTGTGGTGTTTACGAATCATTTTTTCAAGCGCTTCTAACGGTTCTCCTTGATTTCCAGAAACGATGATTACAACATTTTCGTCTTCATGCTTGGCAATTTCTTTTATCGAAATAAGTGTGTCTTCTTGCACTGTGAAATACCCAAGATCCAATCCAATTTGGAACGTATTTTCTAATGTTTTTCCCGCTATCGCTACTTTTTTTCCAGTTTCAGCTGCTTTATCTAAAACTTGCTGAATACGGATAAAATTCGATGCATATAAAGCTACTAAAATACGACCACGAGCTGCGTGGAATGTTTCGGATAGTTGATTTTCGATAACCGCTTCTGAAGTTGTATAACCCGGTCTTTCTGCTTCCGTTGAATCGGATAAAAGAATGAATACTCCTTCTTCTCCTAGTCCAGCGATTTTAGCGATATCCGGACGATATTTTCCTTTTGCTGATTGATCAAATTTAAATTCGCCCGTGTGTATGATTGCACCTTCTGACGTATGAAAAACAATTCCAAGTGAATCTGGGATACTATGTGTTGTGTGGAAGAATGTTACATGTGTACTTTGAAAATTCATGCGACTTTTGTTTGTTACTTCAAAATATTTGACTGCTTGTTTCGTTGGAAATGCTTTTACATGCGTTTTTGCTAAAGCAATGGTCAATTTTGAACCGTAAACAGGTGCTTGAACTTTTTGCAATAAATACGAAATGGATCCAATTGCATCTTCATGTCCATGCGTTAAAAAGATCCCTTTTACTCGGTCTTTGTTTTCTTCTAAATACGTAATATCTGGAATGACGATATCAATTCCAAGCATTTCATTTTCAGGGAACATAAGTCCACTGTCTACGACAAATATTTCTTCATCTATTTCTACTACATACATTGCTTTTCCGATTTCCCCTACTCCACCGAGTGGGATAATGCGAATAAGTTCATTTTTTACTTTAACCAAATCTTTTCCTCCTAATATTTACCCGACCAACATCCACTATTTTTTATTATATCGAACGACAACGATTCACACAAATAAAAAAAAGACAGAAAGAAAATTAAATGCCCCGAGTGAAGGGTATCACTTTAACTTTCCTCAGTCTTTTTGGTAAATTTATTTATTTTTCAAGTATTCTTCCCAAATAAGGTCAAATGCTTTTTTCTCGTCGTCTGTCATTTCTACGAGTGGTAATCGAAGAGAGCCTACTTCCACTCCCACTTTGGAAAGTGCATATTTCACTACTACCGGATTGGGTTGTGCGAACAATCCGTTTATAACTGGTAAGATCGCTTGATGGATGTTCGCAGCCTTTTGTTGATCTCCAGCAAGAAATGCTTGTATCATTTCTTGCATATCGTTCCCAATAACATGAGATGCGACTGAAATTATTCCGGCTCCCCCAAGTGCTAATAACGGTAGAGTTAACGCATCATCTCCACTATAAACTCTGAAGTCATCACCTGTACCAGCTAAAATTTTCGTCATTTGATCCAAATTCCCACTCGCTTCTTTTGCGATTTGAATAGATGGGATTTTACTTAAAGCGATCATGGAATCAGCTTCTAAATTTACGACCGAGCGTCCTGGAATATTGTATACAACGATCGGTAATGTTGTAGCATCTGCAATTGCTTCAAAATGCGCAATCATTCCTCGTTGGTTTGGTTTATTGTAATACGGGGTAACAATCATCAGTGCATCCACGCCAAGTGCTTCTGCCTTTTGTGACAAGTCAATCGATGCGGCTGTATTATTACTCCCCGTTCCTGCAATGATCGGAACTCTCTTATTTACTTTTTCTACTACAAACTGTAAGAGTGCCAGCTTCTCGTCCGTTGATAATGTTGGAGACTCTCCAGTTGTTCCGCAAACAACGAGTGATTCCGTTCCAGTTTTTAGTAAATGTTCGATTAACTTTTCTGTTGCAATAAAATCAATGGATCCGTCTTCCGCAAACGGAGTAACCATTGCTGTTGAAATATGACCGATATTCATTTAATTACACCTCTTTTAAAATACGTTCCTCAATTAATGCTTCCGCAATTTGAATGGAGTTAAGTGCTGCACCTTTTAATAGATTATCAGATACGATCCACATGTGGAAGCCATTAGTATTAGAAGGATCTTTTCTAATACGTCCGACAAAAACATCATCTTTATCTGTTGCATAATAAGGCATCGGATATTGCTGTAGTTCCGGAGCATCTTGCAAAGTGATCCCTTTTGTATTCGCAAGTAATTGTTTCAACTCATCTACTGTTACATTCTCTTTATCTATCTCGATATAAACAGATTCCGAATGACCAGTTACGACGGGTACCCGAACACAAGTTGCCGCAATAGAGAGCCCCGGAAGTGACATAATCTTCTTCGTTTCATTCATCATTTTATGCTCTTCAAATGTAAAACCATCTTCCTCAAATACATCAATTTGTGGAATAACGTTACCTGCAATTGGATAATGCTTCTCTGCGCTTTTTACTGGTAAAATCGTTGGATTCGGATCTTTTTCTTTAATTGCTTCACTTTGTGTTATTAACTCATCGATTGCCGCTGCACCTGCACCTGAAACTGCTTGGTAAGTGGAGACTATGACTTTATTTAAACCATACTGTTTATGAATAGGTTCAAGCGCGCAAACCATCTGAATAGTGGAACAATTAGGATTAGCTATAATCCCTTGATGTGCATGTAACGCTTGTTTATTGACTTCAGGAACGACAAGTGGTGTATCTTTATCCATTCGAAATGCACTTGTATTGTCGACGACGATTGCTCCTCGACTAACTGCTTCTTTTGCTAGCCCCTTCGAGATAGAGCCACCTGCCGAAAAAAATGCAACGTCTACTCCTTCGAATGATTCTGGTGTAGCTTCCTCGAGCGTATATGTTAAACCATTAACTTCCACTTCTTTACCTGCAGATCGTTCGGAAGCTAAAAGCTTTAACTTTGAAAATGGAAAGCTTCTTTCTACTAACTTTTCGATAATTTTTTGACCGACAGCACCTGTCGCTCCTACTACTGCTACTGTATAACCTTGTGACATAAAAGCTCTCCTCCTAAAATCAAAACATATTGGCGATATTGTATCATATTATACATGAAAATACATCACTATTTATATTTATGATAAATGCGTTATGAGCAGAGGCTGTAGTTGTTTTTTCTGGATGGCATGCTCCACAGTAGGTACAATACTTGTGAAATCAGCGATTAGTGAGTTTGGTTTAGAGTGAGGATTGTCTTGACCAAAAGGAATAAAATAAATATTTTTTGTAGACAAAAGCTTCATGATATTCATCCCATTTAATCCTAATGCATCGTTTGTAGATATACCTAGAACAACTGGTTTTCCATTTCGTAATGTTGCTTTTGCAGCCATTAAAACAGGTGAATCTGTTTGCGCATTCGCCAGTTTACTAATCGAATTACCAGTCATCGGTGCAATGACCATACAGTCAAGTGGATTAGTCGGTCCAAAAGGCTCTGCTTCTACAATTTTGGAAATTACTTTACTGCCACTTGCGTATTCAATCTTTTCAATCCATTCCTCTCCTGTTCCAAACCGGGTTGCTGCTGTTAATACAGAATACGTAATAATAGGCACAACTATCGCGCCTACTTCTTTAAATTGTTTAATCATCGGTATTACTTCCTCATACGTACAATGAGATGCCGTAATACCAAGACCTATTCTAAGATCTTTCAACACTATACTTTTCCTCCTTTAAAAAAGACAAATGATTTTGAACCGACTGGGCAATAAGTAAACCAGCATCTTTTGGAAAATACATGCCAGGTAAACTAGTCGCAAGCGCATAATTAGATGGTATGTTTTCCTCTGGATCGAGTAAACATCCTGGATTGGAAGCAAGATCGAAAACTTGTTTAAAGCAATCCGCCTGTGTATTTTCTAACCATCTGGATGGTATAGTATTGATCAAATATGCCGATTGACTCTTTTGTTTTTCTAATACATTTTCAAACGTTTCTATGTCATAACCGTAACTTTTCGCTTCAAATAATTGATGTTCCGATCGTACGGAAACTACTACTTTTGCTCCTAAGTGATGCAATGCATAAGCAAGTCTTTTCCCTACTCTCCCATAACCTGTAATGATAAATTGCTTATTATAAATCGCTTTTTTTTCATGTTTATAAAAATAATTTATAAATCCTTCTGCAGTAAGATTGGCATTATCCCAAATATATTGCTCATCTTCTAAATAGGCAAACACTTGAATGTCCTTACGCTCTATTTCTTGCTTGATCTCTTCATTTTTTTTGCCAACAAATAGGACTTCGCACGATTCTGGTAGAATAAAAGGACATTCCATTTGAAGTGGTTGAATCGGCAAAAATAGTATATGTGGTTCAAATTGATCGATTGCATCTTTTAGTTCGTCATCCCACTTCATCGTGGCCAATAATTTTGTGTCTAAGTCGTTACTAATTGCTGTGTGGAAGTAGGATAAGCGCAGGTCAGTTCCAATAATAAGACATTTTTTCTTCATGAATATTCACTTGCTTCACTGGAAGAATCTGTTTCATTGAATAATATACGATCTTTACCAATAAGGATGATTTCTTCCCAAGCAATAAATTCTTTTTTCTTATTTGCTTTGTTTGCTTGAAAAAAAGATGCTGTCTTTTGAAAAACTTCAAATCCTTCTATTTTACCTGTCTTTGGATTGAAAAGTAGTTCTGTGTCCGCTAGCTTCCCGTATCTCGCACCGTCTTTCACTTGTATTAATTCTTTTTCTGCCAGTTCCGAAAGTAACAATCATTTCCCTCCTTATTTCTTTCTATTTATGTATATGCCATTTTATTAGACATAGTGAATAAGAAATAAAGCAATCAAGCTTTAAGGGCAACTTAATGTCTGAAGCATGGACGGAGAAAATTCAGCAGCTCAATGAGTGTTGTGCATAATAGGAATAATGCCGCGTAAAAAGCTCGATTTAGTGTCCGTAATGATTTCCGCTGCAGGCGGACGCTTTCCACGGGGTGAGCGATGAGCCTTCACCGTCGCTTGCGCGTACGTTGTGAAGTCTCATCTATCTCACTTGATCCCGTCGGAGTCGCCGCCTTCCGCTCCAATCAATGGGAATTTCCTGCTATATTGGCATATGCAGTTATCAGAGATTTAAATTTATCCAGTCCACTACGCAATATTTATTAAACCTAATTAGAAAATACTTCTCAAATAAATGGAGCATTTACTAAGATAAAGTTCGTTTCACCCAACTATTTATTGGGATAATATCCTGTATTCATTATCGTCTCACCCTAAGTAAACTTGTTATTATAAGAATTGGTTGCTTTCACTAGCAATTTGGGTGCTCTCGCGCAATTTAGTTGCTTTTCGAATAGAACTAGTTGCTTTCAATAATTAATTGAATGCGCTTAGCCATTTACTGGATACTTATATATCGAAATACTATACAGTTTAGAGATAAAGCACACACCACGGTATCTGTTGGATTAGATTGGTGGTCGTGTTCAGCGGCCAATTTGTCGCTTTCGAGATGGGCTTCTTCTTGTTTACTGCGTATTCAGTCTCGTTCAACCACTTATTGGATTTCACTTTCTGGAAATACTACATAAGATTGAATTTAGAGCAGTGAAACTGATTAGCTAGCAATTTGGGTGGATTGGAGCGGAAGGGCGGCGACTCCTGCCGGATGAGTGAGAAAGATGAGACATCGCAGGCGAACGCGTAAGCGTCGGCGATGGCTCATCGCTCACCCGGCGGAAAGCGTCCGCCCTGTAGCGGAAATCCTAGCAGGCACTAAACAGCGCTTTTTTACGACGCATTATCCCTTTAAAGCGAAACGAAACATATAACAATAGACCATCGTTTTTTCTTTAGTAGCTAAAATAAACTGAAAAGGGTATAAAAAAAACGTCGATCATGATTGATCGGCGTTTTTAGGCATGATAATGGATATAGCAGGTTTGTATGAAAAAATTTCTTTTGCTAGATCCATCACAGATGCCAGTGTTACTTCATCTATTGTTTCACTCACTTCATCAAGTGAGCGATGTTTTCCATATAACAACTCGTTTTTACCATTGCGGCTCATCCGTGAATTCGTACTTTCTAAACCTAATAATAAATTCCCTTTTAATTGCTCTTTTGCATTTGATACTTCGGTTTCTGTAAATCCGTTCTGAATAATCGTCTGAATCGTATCGTTAATAGAAGACTTTAATTCGTTTAATTGATTGCTAGAAGTACCCCCGTACACAGCAAGTATCCCAGTATCTTCATAAGAAGAATGATAAGAGTAAATAGAGTAGGCGAGCCCTTTATCTTCTCTAATTTCTTGGAATAATCTAGATGACATACTTCCACCTAAAATATTATTTAGGATGACTAAGCTATAAATATTATCAGCCTTTACTGCTAAACCAGGATACGCTAAACAAATATGTGCTTGTTCTGTTTCTCTACTTTTTTCGGTATAAATAGGGCTCATCACCGGAGTAGCAAAATCAGTAATATCCTGTGATTTCGTATATGAGAACTTTCCAAATAACGATTCAACGTAATCAGTAAGTCCTTCTGGAATATTACCCGCTACGGAAATAACGACGTTTTCAGGGATATAATGCTTTTCCATATACGATAAAATCATTTCTTTTGTAAAGGTATTCAGCGTTTCCACTGTTCCTAAAATAGGTGCTCCTAATGGGTGATTTCCATACATTTCTCTCCATAAATACTCATGGACAATATCATCTGGCGTGTCTTCTACCATATTTATTTCTTCTAAAACGACTTGTCGTTCTTTTTCAATTTCAATTGGGTCAAATACAGAATGGAAGAACATATCTGCGAGTATTTCCACAGCGTGCTTTGCATGATGATCTAATACTTTTGCGTAGTAACAAGTATTTTCTTTCGATGTAAACGCGTTAATATTACCGCCAATTCGATCGAATTCCTCTGCTATTTGTTTAGCCGTTCTTTTTTCTGTCCCTTTAAACAACATATGCTCGATAAAATGTGTTAAACCATTTTCTTCTGGAAGTTCATATCTAGAACCGGCTTGCACCCATATTCCGACCGCTACAGAACGCACATGAGGAATGTGTTCAGCAACAATCCGAAGCCCATTATTACAAGTAATTTTCTTTATCAATATTTGCACCTCTGCCTAGTTTATTCAAGTATTAAAAAAAGTTGCCGTAGAAACATTTCTACGGTCAACCCATTACGTTACTGGAAAATATATGATTATTGGTTTTCTTTTTGCTCTTCGCGTTCTTTTTCTTCTTTTAATACGACTTTGCGAGATAGGTTTACGCGACCTTGATTGTCAATTTCGATTACTTTCACTAGAAGCTCATCTCCAAGCTTAAGCACGTCTTCTACATTTTTCGTACGTTCTTCTTGAATTTCCGAAATGTGTAGGAGACCATCTTTCCCGTTGAATATTTCTACGAAAGCACCGAATTTTTCAATGCGTTTTACTTTTCCTAAATAATATTCGCCTACTTGGGCTACTCGAACGATATCTTCAATAATTTGTTTCGCACGTGCAATCATTTCTTCATCTGGTGATGCAATATAAATTGTACCATCTTGCTCGGTATCAATTTTTACGCCAGTTTCATCAATGATTTTATTGATCTGTTTACCACCAGGTCCAATTACATCACGGATTTTGTCTGGATTAATTTTGATCATTGTAATTTTCGGTGCGTATTCGGATAATTTTTCACGTGGTTGGTTAATTGTTGCAAGCATGCTTTCTAAAATCTGCATACGACCAATTTTCGCTTGTTCAAGTGCTTCTTCTAAAATCGTTTTAGATAATCCTTCGATTTTAATATCCATTTGAAGTGCTGTAATCCCTTTAGATGTACCAGCAACTTTAAAGTCCATATCTCCGAGATGATCTTCCATCCCTTGGATATCGGTTAATATCGTGTAGTTTTCGCCTTTTTTCACTAGACCCATTGCTATACCTGCTACTGGAGCTTTTAGCGGAACACCTGCATCCATCATCGCAAGCGTTGATGCACAAATACTTGCTTGAGAAGTAGAACCATTCGATTCTAATACTTCTGCCACTAGACGAAGTGTATATGGGAAATCTGCTTCATCTGGAATAACCGCTTCTAACGCACGCTCACCAAGGGCACCATGTCCGATTTCACGACGACCTGGAGCACGAATTGGGCCCGTTTCCCCAACGCTAAATTGCGGGAAATTGTAATGATGCATGAAACGTTTTGTTTCTTCTAAACCAAGGCCATCAATAATTTGTACATCGCCAAGTGGCCCTAAAGTACAAATACTTAATGCTTGTGTTTGGCCTCGAGTAAATAATCCAGAACCATGTGTTCTTTGTAAGACGCCTACCTCAGAAGATAAAGGACGAATTTCTGCTACGCCACGACCGTCTGGACGGATTTTATCTTCTGTGATTAAACGGCGAACTTCCTCTTTCACCATTGCATCTAAAATTTCTTTCACTTGTTTTAACGTTGATTCATCTGCTTCTTTTTCTGTATATTGTTCTAATACTTCATTTTTTACTTCCGTAATAGCATCTTCACGTGCATGTTTTTCTTGAACTTGAATAGCTTGTACAAGTTTTGTTTCGCAAATGCCTTTTACTTCTTCCAAAAGTTCTTTATCTAGTTCAAAAAGAGGAATTTCTTTTTTCTCTTTTCCAATTTCAGCAACTACTTGTTCTTGGAACTCAATCAATTTAATAATTTCGCTATGACCGAACATGATTGCTTCTAATACGACTTCTTCTGAAACTTCTTTCGCTCCAGCTTCCACCATATTAATCGCGTCTTTTGTTCCCGCAACTGTTAAATCTAGTGTGCTTTTTTCCATTTGTTCAACAGTTGGGTTAATGATCAATTCGTCTCCAATTAAACCAACTTGAACTCCCGCAATTGGGCCGTCAAACGGAATGTCTGACACGCTAAGTGCTAAAGAAGAACCTAGCATTGCTGCCATCTCAGATGAGCAGTTTTGATCAACGGACATTACGATGGAGATTACTTGTACTTCATTACGGAAACCGTCTGGAAATAATGGACGAATTGGACGGTCGATTAAACGACTTGTTAAAATCGCTCTTTCAGAAGGGCGTCCTTCCCGTTTAATAAATCCACCAGGAATTTTACCAACAGCGTATAATTTTTCTTCATAGTTCACTGTTAGGGGGAAGAAATCTAAATTTTTGGGTTGTTTGGAAGCAGTTGCTACAGATAATACACTTGTATCCCCGTATCTAACTAATACTGCTCCATTTGCTTGCTTTGCAAGTTGTCCGATTTCTACTTGTAACGGACGACCTGCCCATTCGTACGTAAACACTTTCTTTTCACTCATTTAATCAAAACTCCTCTCAACTTCAAAACTGCTTGAATAACGTATATAAAAGTTATATGTATCATAAGTAGTGTATCAAAAAAACCAAAACTATGCGAAGTATTTTACGCAAATAAAAAAAGCGGAAGCGCCTCTGTTAGAGGAATACAGTCTAAGTTTGCTACATCGTGTCGCAACGACTGTATGACCTGCTTCGTGCAGGCCCAGGAGGTAGCTCCTCAGTCACCACAAACGCTTTTGTTTGTGACGAGCTTTGCGCTGGAGTCTAGACAAGGACTCATTTATAGAAAGCCATCCAAACGTCATAGTTTTTTGTTTCCTAGACATAAGAAAAAGCGGGATAAATCCCGCTTTCCTAAGTAGTATCTTATCGACGTAAACCAAGTTTTGCGATTAGCTCACGGTAACGTTGTACTTCGTTTTCACGTAAGTATTTTAACAAGTTACGGCGACGTCCAACCATTTTGAATAGACCACGACGTGAGTGATGATCTTTCTTGTGTGTACGTAAATGTTCGTTTAAAGAATTGATTTCTTCAGTTAGAACTGCGATTTGAATATCAGCAGATCCTGTATCGCTTTCGTGAGTTCTGAACTCAGCGATTAATTCATTTTTACGTTCTTTTGTAATTGCCATGTTTGTTTCCTCCTAAAATTCATAATATCCCCTGTTCCTGAGCAATCGTTGGAGAATCGAAAAAGCCAAGGAAAGGTTGAGTACAATTTTGTACTTTTACAGAATAACATATTATTTTATACGAAGCAACAAATTATGCTTGTTTGAAATAATCGATTGCCACTAATTTATCCTTTGCAATTTGTGCTTTTAATGCTTCTATTCCATCAAACTTTTGCTCAGAGCGAATTCGATTATACCAATGCACAATTACTTCTTCTCCGTATATAGATTGATCAAAATGGATAATATGTACTTCAATCGATAATTTTTTTTCATCTGGATTATTAAAAGTTGGCTTAAACCCAACATTACAAACCCCATCATACCATTTCTCTTGGACGCGAATTTTCACCGCATATACTCCGGTTGCAGGAGTGTATTGACCTTCAGCGGGTTGTATATTAGCAGTCGGAAAATCGATCGTTCTTCCTCGTTTATCGCCGTGAATAACTACTCCCGATAACATAAACGGCCGACCAAGTAATTCTTTTACCTTTTCCATATTTCCCGCTTTTAACTCTTCTCTTATTCTAGTAGAGCTAATTTTCTCTCCGGATAGTACTTGCTTACCAACAACAGAAACTGTATATTCTCCTTTTGAAAGTTGTTCCATGTCTTCCATCGTTCCTTTCCCAAAAGCTCCAAATGTAAAATCAAAACCTGCTGTAACATGCTTCACGTTTGCTTGTTTGATAAACGATTCGATGAATTGTGAAGGAGTCAATTTCGCAAAATCAGATGTAAAACGTACAACAAAAACAGCATCTACTTGTAGCTCTTTCAATATTTCTATTTTTTGTTCAAGTGGTGTTATATAAAATATTTGTTCTTTCCTACCACCAAGAACTAAGGAAGGATGTGGGTCAAAAGTCATTACAGCCGTTTTCATGTTTTGCTCTTTTCCTTTATTTAAAGCTTCCTGAATAACTGCTTGATGACCAGCATGTACCCCATCAAAGAAACCAATAGCTAAAGCATAGGGTTCATTTTTTTTGTTATTATATAAATGATTCGGATAAGATAAGTGATATACTTCCATATTAATCTCCTTTTTTAAGCTGAAAACATTTTCTCTGGTTTCATCATACCATCTTTTGTTGGATGTTTAATATAAATAGCAATCGGATTGGAATGTAATGTGTATATAATTTTATCATTTATCTCTAATAATGGATGAGATTCTACTACTTGCCCGTTTGTAATACTCTTTTTTGTTTCATCTGTTATTTCGATGGTTGGCCAATGCCCTAACGCATCTTTTAATGGTAAAATAGCGTCATTTAGTAGATTACTTTCTACTGCTTGTTGTACTTCTTGAAGTGTTAAGCATTGTGCTTTCGTAAAATTGCCCGAGGTTGTTCGTACTAAGGATGACATATGTGCAGGATAACCAAGTAGTTCCCCAATTTGTACGGCAAGAGTTCGAATATATGTCCCTTTACTACATCCTATTTCAATCGTGAATTGTATATTATTACCAGAAAAATATTCCTGGTCGTCTAGTAAGCTCAGTTTATAGATGGTTACTTGTCTACTCGGACGTTCTACTTCTTTTCCTTCTCTTGCATATTCATAAAGCTTTTTCCCATTTACTTTAACAGCTGAATACATTGGTGGGGTTTGGGTGATTTCTCCAGTTAGTTGTTTAAGTACTTCTAAAATTTGCGCTCGTGAAAAGTGTTTTTCTTCATTATTTTGTTCGATTACTTCTCCGTCTGCATCTTCTGTTGAAGTGGATGAACCAATAAAAACGGTCGCAATATATGTCTTGCCTTCGTTCATAATATATTCGGATACTTTTGTTGCTTGCCCTAAACAGATAGGTAGAACACCTTCTACGTTCGGATCTAATGTACCTGTATGGCCGATTCGTTTCATTTTTAATAGTTTGCGTAATCTAAATACGCAATCATGGGAAGTCATTCCTTTTTCTTTCCATAAAGGAAGTATACCTTCGTACATATAGTTCACCTCTAAATTCATAAGATACAACAAAGAAGTCTGCTTGTTGTTTTAAGCAGACTTCTTTGTTTATTACTCTTCAGATGATTTGTTAATCTGTCTTAGTAAATCATCTATTCGATTACCATAAGCTGCTGACTCATCAAATTCAAATAACAGTTCAGGCGTTATACGTAATCTAATACGTTGTCCGATTTCCGAACGGATAAATCCTTTTGCTTTTTCTAAAGCTTTTAACGTATCTTCTCGGTTTCCATCAAGGACAGTTATATAAATTGTCGCTTGCTGTAAATCACCTGTTACTGCAACATCCGTTACCGTAACAAATCCGATACGAGGATCTTTTAATTTTCGGCCAATAATATCGCCTAACTCTTTTTTCATTTGTTCAGCAACTCGGTTAGCGCGCATCGACATGATGGCTACACCTCATTTTCTATCATAAATGTTCTTTTCTTATATCAATGCATTCCCATTCCGGAAAAGATTCTAAATGGCCGATGGCATGTGTAAGCTCTCGTTCAGCAGCATCCTTTTGGGAAGCAACACATACGATTCCTATAGTCGTCCGCTGCCATACATCTTGATGATCAATTTCGGAAATAGAAACATTGAACTTTTGTTTGGTGCGAGAGAGCGTTCGTTGAAGAACTGCTCTTTTTTCTTTCAAAGAATGTGCAGTAGGAATTAGAAAATCACACTCTGCATAAACGATCATTATCGTTTAATCTCTTCCATAATATACGCTTCGATAATATCGCCTTCTTTAATATCATTGAAGTTTTTAATCGTAATACCACATTCGTATCCTTTTGCTACTTCTTTCGCGTCATCTTTGAAACGTTTTAATGTATCTAATTCACCTTCGAAAATGACGATGGAATCGCGTATAATTCGAACACCACTGTCTCTCGTAATTTTACCTTCGATTACGTATGAACCAGCAATCGTTCCAACTTTTGACACTTTAAATGTTTCACGAACTTCTGCTTGCCCAATAATTTTCTCTTGGAATTCAGGATCAAGTAATCCTTTCATTGCAAATTCAATTTCTTCGATTACTTTATAAATAACGCGGTGTAAGCGGATATCTACGCCTTCTTCGTCAGCTGCACGTTTTGCATTCGTGTCAGGGCGAACATTAAATCCGATTACAATAGCGTTAGAAGCTGCTGCAAGGCTAATATCCGACTCTGTAATTGCTCCGGCACCAGTATGAATGATTCGAACATTTACACCTTCAACTTCAATTTTCATCAATGAAGCCGCCATTGCCTCTACAGTTCCCTGAACGTCTGCTTTAACGATTAAGTTTAGCTCTTTCATTTCCCCTTGCGACATTTGATCAAATAAATTGTCTAAAGTCACACGAGTTTTTTCAGATCGTTGGTTAACTTGCGCTAGGGAAGCACGAGTTTCCCCAACTTGTCGAGCTGTTTTTTCATCTTCAAATACAACGAAGCGATCCCCTGCTTGTGGTACTTCATTTAATCCAGTAATTTCTACTGGTGTAGATGGGCCGGCTTCTTTTACTCGACGTCCAAGATCATTCACCATTGCACGAACACGCCCGAATGCATGACCTACTACGATTGGATCTCCAACTTTAAGTGTTCCATCTTGTACTAATAGCGTTGCAACTGACCCTCTACCTTTATCAAGTTGAGCTTCAATGACAGAACCTCTTGCAAGACGTTTTGGATTAGCAGTTAGTTCTCCAACTTCTGATACTAACAATACCATTTCCAGTAGACTATCAATTCCTTCACCTTTTAATGCAGAGATTGGAACGAAAATCGTTTCCCCGCCCCACGCTTCTGGAACTAAACCGTGTTCGGTAAGTTCTTGCATAACACGATCCGGGTTTGCAGATGGTTTATCCATTTTGTTAACAGCAACGATAATTGGTACTTCTGCAGCTTTCGCGTGGTTAATCGCTTCAACAGTTTGTGGCATAACGCCATCATCTGCAGCAACGACAAGAATGGTAATATCCGTTATTTTTGCTCCACGTGCACGCATTGTTGTAAATGCAGCATGTCCAGGTGTATCTAGGAATGTAATTTTTTTACCGTTGTCCACTACTTGGTAAGCACCAATATGTTGTGTAATCCCACCAGCTTCTCCAGCCGTAACTTTCGTATGGCGAATGGAGTCTAATAACGTTGTTTTCCCGTGGTCAACATGTCCCATAATTGTAACAACTGGTGGACGTTCTGATAAGTTAGCTGCGTCTTCTTCGGAAGTTTCGAAATGTACTTCTAAATCTGTAATATCGATTTTAATTTCTTCTTCTACTTCTACCCCGTAGTCTGCACAAATTAACTCAATTGCATCCTTATCCAATTCTTGGTTTATCGTTGCCATTACGCCAAGTAAAAACAGTTTTTTAATAATTTCTGCTGGTTCACGACCAAGTTTTTTCGCTAACTCCATTACTGTTAGTGACTCAGTAAATGTAATTTTTTCAGGAAGTTCTCTTTCTTTTCTCGGTACTGGCGGTTGAACAGGAGTTGTTGGACCTTTTCTTCTTTTTTGGAATTTTTGTCCGGGTCTATTTTGCCCGCCTGGTCGGTTATTTCCGCCTGGGCGATTATTGTTATTAAAAGGCTTTTTATCTTTTGATTGATTATTTGAGCCTTGGTTCGTGCTAGTTTGAGTCGGTTTTGCTTGCGATTGATTTACTGGTCTCGATTGTGATTGATTTGCTGGTCTTGATTGTGATTGCCCAGCTGGTCTTGATTGTGATTGGTTTTGAGCTGGTTTGCTAGGTTTAGCGGTAGACTTTTTATAAATACCATCTAATTTTTGAACAGCATCTCCTTCAAGCATCGACATATGATTCGTCACTTGAATATTAAGCTTTCCTAGTTGCTCTATAACTTCTTTACTCGATTTATCTATTTGTTTCGCGTATTCATGAACTCTGATTTTAGTCATTAGCTCACCCCCGGTTATATTCGTTGAGAAGGCCGGACAGTTTTTTAGCGAAACCGTCATCCATAATGGCTATTGCCACTCTGGCCTCTTTTCCCGTCGCATGTCCGAGATCGTGCCGGTCTCCAAAGACATGCAGCTCAACGTTAAAAGATGCACATTTATCATTCAGTTTTTTTGCTGTATTGTCAGAAGCATCTGATGCTAAAATGACAAGTTTTGCTTTTTTACTTCTTATTTCTTTGACGACTAACTCTTCACCAGATATCGTTTTTCTTGCACGTGTTGCAAGTCCAAGCAATTGGGTAATTTGCTGCTCTATGGTCATTTTAGTTTTTCTCTTTCGATGATAACGATCAATTCATCATATATTTCATTTGGAATTGAAGCTTCTAAATGATTAGCTAACGAATTTTTCTTTTTCGCTTGGTTTACCGCTTCGATCGTTTTAGATACGTATGCGCCACGACCTGATTTTTTTCCAGTTAAATCGACCGTAACTTCGCCTTCTTTTGAACGAACGATCCGAATCATTTCCTTTTTCGGGAACATTTCACCAGTAGCAACACATTTACGTAATGGTATTTTCTTTTGAATAGCCATACAAGCTCACCATCCTTGCTTATTCTTACTCTTCGTCTTTATAAAAATCGAAATCATCCATTTCATCATCGAAACTCTCTAAAATGACTTTAGGAGAGTTTTCGTTTGGATAAATTCCTAATTCTCTTGCATCTGTTTCACTCTTAATATCAATTTTCCAACCAGTTAATTTAGCCGCAAGTCTAGCATTTTGGCCTCTTTTTCCAATTGCAAGAGATAGTTGGTAATCTGGAACTACTACTGTAGTAGATTTCTCTTCTTCGTTTACTTGTACATCCAATACTTTGGAAGGACTAAGTGCATTTGCAACGAAAACGACTGGATCTTCTGACCATTCTACAATGTCGATTTTTTCTCCGCTTAACTCGTTTACAATTGTTTGTACGCGAGCTCCTTTTGCTCCAACACATGAGCCGACTGGATCGATTTCTTCGTTATGCGCATACACGGATATTTTCGAGCGGTCTCCTGCTTCACGGGCAATCGATTTTATCTCGACGATGCCTTCGAAGATTTCTGGAACTTCCATTTCAAACAAGCGGCGAAGGAAGCCCGGGTGTGTTCTAGAAACAAACACTTGAGGTCCTCTAGAAGTTCGTTCCACTTTCGTAATATACACTTTAATACGATCATGGGGGCGATACGTTTCTGTTTGGATTTGTTCATTCGCTGGAAGAACTGCTTCTACTTTACCTAATCCTACGTAAATATTACGTGCATCTAGACGCTCCACGATTCCATTTACAATATCGTCTTCGCGATCTACATACTCTTCGTAAATAAGCCCACGTTCTGCTTCACGTACGCGTTGTGTCACCACTTGTTTCGCTGTTTGTGCGGCAATACGACCGAAATTACGTGGAGTTACTTCCTCTTCCACGATATCCCCTATGGCATAATGGGGATTAATCGCTTGAGCGTCTTCTAACGAAATTTGTAGGCGGTCGTCTGTTACTTCTTCCACTACATCTTTACGAGAATAAACAAGCATAGTTCCCACTGCTAAATTAATATCTACTCGTACATTTTGCGCTTGGTTAAAATTACGTTTATATGCAGTTACTAACGCTGCTTCAATTGCTTCAATTAGCACATCTCTTGCAATGCCTTTTTGTTTTTCGAGCGCCGTTAACGCATCTAATAAATCACTACTCATCGCTATCACTCCTCAATATACATTATGCAGAGAAATCGATTGCTAAACGAGCAAGCGCAATTTTCTCTTTATCAATTTGAATTTTAACTCTTCTTGTTTTCACACGAACTTCTATCAATGCGCCTTCTTCTACTGAAAAGGAAAGCAATGTCCCTTCAAATTCTTTTGCGCCATTAATCGGTTCATACGTTTTAATGAAAACATATTTTCCAACCGCTGCAGTAAAATCCGCATCTTTTTTCAATGGACGCTCTGCTCCTGGTGAAGAAACTTCTAAAAAATAATTTTCTTTAATGGGGTCAACTACGTCTAATTTTTCGCTTAGTTTTTCACTAACTTGAGCACATTGTTCTATATCTATACCACCAGTCGGTGTATCAATATAGATTCGTAAAAACCAATCGCGACCCTCTTTTACATATTCAATGTCAATAAGCTCTAAGTTCAACTCTTGTAAAATAGGCGTTACAAGGTTCTCAATTTCGCTTGTAATATTACTCATATAAGCCTCCTACACAACAATGATTTTCTATATAACAACAGAAAAGAGCGGGAAATCCCACTCTTTCGTCACAGAACTATGAAACATTGGTAGTTTTATATTACCATACTTATGTTCTTCATGCAAATTACTAAGAAAACTCCCCGTAAAGAGGATCGTTAGTTAATAATACGGAAATAGTGGGCACTAATAAGTTTCATCTAAAATTTCCGCTACAGGGAGGACGTTTTCCGCGGGGAGGGGAGCGATAAGCCATCACCGACGCTACGCGTGCGATGTGATGGCTTATCTGTCTCACCAGAGGAACGAAGGCTAAGTGCGCCACATCGTGTGGCTACGCCTTCATGACCAACATCCTGTTGGCCTCCGCTGGAGTTGCCTTCCTTCCGCTCCAATCAATAGAGTTCACTTGCTTAATCAGTGACACTGCTGTATGGCAATGTTATCCATTTATTTATTTGGAAAATGTGTAACAGAGCATTGCTAAATCCTTTTACCGGATTTTATTAAGAAGTTTATTAGAACAACACTATTTATACTCAATGCTGTTCCTAGCCATGCATATTTCACTATCTTAAAACAACGATAACTGGTTTGCTTCTGGAAGGCCTTCTAAACAACCCATTGCATCCATATATTCAATAATCGTTTTTGAAACTCGTCCTCTTTGCTGTAGGTCTTCTTTCGACAAAAATTCACCATCTAGTCTTGCTTTTGTAATTTGTATTGCAACGTTTGTTCCAAGACCTGGAATCGCATTAAAAGGCGGGATAAGTGTATTTCCTTCAATGGTAAACTCAGCTGCTTTCGATTTGTACAAATCTACTTTCTGCATTTTAATCCCCCGCTCGGACATTTCCAGGGCAATTTCAAGCACTGTTAGTAAACTTTTTTCTTTAGGAGCGGCATCGAGTCCTTTTGCGTTGATTTCATCTAATTTTGCCCGCATTGTTTGCGATCCATTCACCATAGAGATTAAATCAAAATCGGAAGCTCGAACGGTAAAATACGCCGCATAATATAGTATCGGAAAATGTACTTTGAAATATGCAATACGAACTGCCATTAATACGTAAGCAGCGGCATGGGCTTTCGGGAACATGTACTTAATCTTTTTACATGATTCAATATACCAATTTGCTACACCTTTTGCTTTCATTTCCGATTCAAATTCTGGTGTTAACCCTTTCCCTTTTCGAACCGATTCCATTATTTTAAATGCTAAAGAAGGTTCCAGACCTTGATAGATTAAATAAACCATAATGTCATCTCGACAACCAATTACATCTGATAATTGACATGTCCCATCTTGGATGAGCTCTTGTGCATTTCCAAGCCATACGTCAGTTCCATGGGAAAGACCCGATATTTGGACAAGTTCTGAAAACGTCGACGGCTTCGTCTCTTCTAACATTTGACGAACAAAGCGCGTACCAAATTCAGGTATTCCGAGTGTTCCTGTTTTACAATCAATTTGCTCTTCTGTAACGCCTAATGATTCGGTACCACTAAATATTTTCATAACTTCCGGATCATCTGTCGGAATTGTTTTCGGATCAATTCCAGATAAATCTTGGAGCATCCGAATAACCGTTGGATCATCGTGTCCAAGGATATCGAGTTTCAATAAATTATCATGGATAGAGTGGAAGTCAAAATGGGTTGTTTTCCATTCCGAATCTTGCGCATCTGCAGGGAATTGAATTGGCGAGAAATCAAAGATATCCATATAATCCGGAACTACAATAATTCCCCCGGGATGCTGGCCAGTCGTCCGTTTAACTCCTGTACATCCTTGCACTAACCGGTCAATTTCTGCGCCTCGCATCGTTAAATTATTATCATTCATATACCCTCGGACATATCCATAAGCCGTTTTTTCGGCAACCGTCCCAATTGTACCTGCTCGGTAAACATACTCTTCTCCGAAAAGCTCTTTCGTATAGTTATGCGCTACCGGTTGATATTCCCCACTGAAGTTTAAGTCGATATCCGGAACTTTATCTCCTTTAAATCCTAGGAAAGTTTCGAACGGGATATCTTGTCCATCTTTTACATAAGGAGTATCACATTTTACGCAAGACTTATTTGGCAAGTCAAACCCAGATCCGACGGAACCATCTTGGAAAAACTCCGAATGTTGGCAGCTTGGGCAAACGTAATGTGGTGGTAATGGATTTACTTCTGTAATTTCTGTCAGCGTTGCAACTAAGGAAGATCCAACCGATCCACGCGAACCAACTAAGTATCCATCATCTAGCGATTTTTTCACTAGTTTATGTGAAATTAAATAAATAACCGCAAATCCGTGCCCAATAATAGATGTTAACTCTTTTTCTATACGAGCTTCTACAATTTCAGGTAGTTCTTCTCCATAAATCTCTCTTGCTTTCGAATAAGTTAACGATCTAACTTCTTCGTCTGCTCCTTCGATTTTCGGTGTATATAAATCGTCTTTAATCGGTTTAATCTCTTCGATAGAATCCGCAATTTTATTTGGATTCGTTATGACAATTTCTTTCGCTAATTCTTCCCCAAGGAATGCAAATGCATCGAGCATCTCGTTTGTTGTACGGAAATGCACTTTAGGTAACTTATGACGATTGAGCGGATTTGCCCCACCTTGAGAGTTCACTAATATCTTTCTGAAAATCGCATCATTTTCATGCAAATAATGGACATTCC
Organism: Psychrobacillus sp. NPDC096426; assembly: GCF_044762745.1. NCBI lineage: Bacteria > Bacillati > Bacillota > Bacilli > Caryophanales > Bacillaceae > Psychrobacillus > Psychrobacillus sp. NPDC096426. The sequence continues at coordinate 140,044 of NZ_JBIWEX010000003.1, forward strand.
CTGTTGCTACTACAGGAAGGTTCAACTTTTTCCCTAGTTTAATCATCTTGCGAATAATATCTTCTAAATTCCATTCATCTCGCACTAGTTCAAGCTCTAGTAAGTGACTATATACTTCTTTTGGATGTATTTCTAAATAGTCATAGAACTTCGCAATTTCTTCCACTTGCTCAAGTGGTTTTTGCATAAGCCCTTCAAAAACTTCTCCTTTATCACAACCGGAACCAATGATTAAGCCTGCTCGATGTTTTTGTAATACGGATCGTTTAATTCTAGGAACACGGTAAAAAGTAGTCGTATGCGAAAGAGACACTAATTTAAATAAATTTTTAAGCCCTTCATCATTCACTGCTAAAATGGTGCAGTGAGAAGGTCTTGCTCTTTTATAAGAATCTCCTTGTCCAATATGTTTGTTAAAGTCATCATGGTATTCGATATTTTTTTCTTCCGCTTCTTTCAATAAATGAAGCAGTAAATATCCCGTCGCTTCACAGTCAAATATCGCACGGTGGGCTTGCGTCAACTCGATATTAAATTTTTTCGCCAAAGAACCAAGACGATGTGTCTTCATTTCAGGATGTAAAAATCTTGCAAGCTCTAATGTATCGATTACGGGATGTGTGAAGTGGTCAATGCCACATCTGCGATACCCTTCATATAAAAAGCCCATATCAAATGAAGCGTTATGCGCAACAATTATGCCATCGCCGATGAATTCATAAAAGTCTTTAATGACATCTTCAATTTCCGGTGCATTTTGTACCATCTCATCAGTAATTCCTGTTAACTCAATAGTAGTTGCAGATAAGGCATGATGCGGATTTGCAAATCGTTCAAATTTATCAATAATATTACCATTTTTCATTTTGACTGCGGCTAATTCAATGATTTTATCGTATGTTGCAGATAAACCAGTCGTCTCAACGTCAAAAACTATATAAGTAGCATCTTCAAGTCGTGTATGTTGTTCATCGTAAGCAATCGGAACTCCATCATGCACTAGATTTGCTTCTAATCCATATAAAATTTTAATCCCATTCTTTTTGCCAGCCGCATACGCTTCCGGAAACGATTGTACGTTTGCATGATCGGTTATAGCAATTGCTTTATGTCCCCATTTTGCTGCTTGAGATACAATGGAAGATACCGAAGATACTGCATCCATTTGACTCATTGGCGAGTGCATATGCAATTCTACTCGCTTTTCTTGCGCTGTATCTATACGGATAACAGGGTTTATCTCTGACATATCTTGCGCCATAATAATGAGATCTCGAACGAAAGTATCGTTTTGTACGGATCCTCTTACTTTTATCCACATACCTTTTTGAAGACGAGCCATCATTTGTGCATCCTCTTTGTCGCGAGAGAACATTTTGACAAGAATCGAATCTGTATAATCCGTTACTTTTGCTGTAAGGAGCGAACGTCCACTTCGCAGTTCTCTTACTTCAACGTCAAATACAAACCCTTCAATCGTTACCCTTCTTTCTTCGTCTTGAATCGTTCTAATTTCTAAAATCGGTTCTTCTTTCTTCAACGGTATCCCTAGCTGGAAAGGTCCATTCTCTACATCGTCTCCAGAATCTTGGCGTTGTTGTTCCCTATTTTGTAAGTCTAATAAAGCCTTCTGCCCAAGTGCTTCTTCTTCTAATCTTTTTTGTTCTAAGAATGCCATTTGTGCTTCTGCCATCGCTTCTGTATTTTCCACTAATCGAAAATCGATTGCTACTTTTGGAAAACCAAAACCTTCAAATACGTTCGATAGTAATTCTATATATTTCTTTTTTAATGTGAGAAGCTCTAACTCGTTTCCACATGTTAGTTGAATCATTTGTCCGTTCCACTCTGGTTGTTGCTTTTGCAAACAATCTTTTAGCGGTGGAGACATATCGCTCATTTCTTTTAGTACAGTTGTCCAATATTGTTTGACTAACCCATCTGATACGCTTGCATTTTCACATTTGATCGTTAAAGAAACGCTTGCGATGCCCGCAAATTTTTCTTGTAAACGAGTATGTAAAATAGTGTATACATCAATTGGCAAAATAGCCGATAATTGGATTTGAAATTGCCACTGTCGGATTTTTTTATGGACTGTGAATCTAGTGATTGATGCATGTTCAAAGTACTTAACGAAAGAATCCTCTGTTAATTCAAGTTGTTGCAGCAATAAGTGCATTCTCATTTTACCATCTTGCATACTAGCGATACCTCCTTAAATCAATTATGCCTCGGCATAATTGTGTCCACATTTTGAATTGCGCTTAGGCCTGCGTGATGCAGGTCAGTTAGCCGTTGTCGCATGGATGCGACGATTTTAGGCTAACATCTTTCTAATACTCCCTTCAAAATCTGTAACATCCGCCAGAGGCTTAACTTGACTCAGCAGTTATTATTTGCTGAGTCAAGTTAACCTTTAACTGAAAAAAGAAAGGAAAGTTCATTGGTGCGAACTTTCCCTTCTTCCAGTTTTTCTTAAAAGAAAAACCGTTGTATATCGTTCCAAGTGACGACGACCATTAAAACCATTAGAAGCATAATTCCAACAAAGTGAACCATTCCTTCTTTTTGCTTATCTACTGGCTTTCCTCGAATTGCTTCGAATAAGAAAAATAATAATCTCCCACCATCTAATGCAGGTAATGGCAACAAGTTCATAATTCCTAAGTTAATACTTAGCAATGCTGCCCAATACATTAAATTAAACACGCCGTATTGCGCAACTTCTTCTGTCGCTTTATAAATTCCAACCGGACCTGATAAATCATCTATGGAGAAATTACCCGCAATTAAAGTACCTAACAATGTAAAGATTCGTACAGTCGTGTCATATGTTTGCACAGCACCATATGCTACGGCCTTCACTGGATTTTTTTCTAATGGGCTAATATACTGAACACCAATTTGTCCAACTTTTTCTTTGCCTACCACAACTTCATTGGGCTTAACAGCTAATTCTAATGTTTCGCCATTTCGATCAATTGTGAAGTTCATATTCTCATTTGGACTTACTTTTACTTCTTCCGAAAACTTATCCCACGTAGAAATTGGAGTTCCATTAATTGCCGTTACTAAATCTCCATCTTTCATCCCAGCTTGTGCTGCAGGACTATCTGCAACTACGGTTGTAATAACAGGTTCGTATGTTGGTACCCCTTGAAATAAACCAAGCAATAAAAAAATGAAAAACGCTAATATAAAGTTAAAAAGTGGACCTGCAAAAATAGCCATTGATCTTTGTCCTACTGTTTTGGAACCGAATTGACGATCATATGGGGCAATGAACGTTTCTTTACCATTCTCATTGATCGAGGCATTTCTAGCTACTTTATATCTAACTAATCGTTCCTCTTCGTCATATCCTTCGATGAACATTTCCTTCATCAAATCCGATTTCTCTACCTCTAAAAAAAGTAGATCCGGGAATTGCTTATTTTGATTGAGGACGATTTGTTCGATCTCATTCGACTCGTTCACTCGAATACCTAGGCGGTACCCAGGTTGAAGTTCGATAGAGTCCATATCTTCTCCTGCCATCCGCACATACCCACCTATAGGTAATAGACGAATCGTATAAAGTGTTTCACCTTTCGTCATAGCAAAAATTTTTGGACCCATCCCAATCGCAAACTCTCGCACCATTATTCCCGCTTTTTTTGCAAAAATAAAATGCCCTAGCTCATGGAAAAATACAATACTTCCAAAAATTATTATAAACGCAATGGCTGTTTCCATTATATCCCACCTTCATTATTCCAGCTTGTCTTGCATTATTTTATCATGTTTTGTACGGTTTTTCTTGTTTCAGCGTCTACATGTAAGATTGTTTCTAAATCTGGACTTGAAATGTTCACATGTGCATCCATTGCTCGCTCGATTAGTTCATCAATTGTTAAAAAGCCAATTTTCTCTTGTAAAAACAAAGCCACCGCTGCTTCATTTGCTGCATTTAAAACAGTCGTCATCGTGCCACCTGCTCGTCCTGCATCAACTGCGAGCTTTAACGCATGATAACGCTTATAATCCATTTCTTCAAAATGTAATTGGCCAATTTCCGCCAAACTTAGTCGCTTCGCTTGTGGACGTGGAAGTCTATTTGGATAAGACAAGGCATATTGAATCGGAACTCTCATATCTGGAGTTCCAAGTTGAGCGATAACACTCGTATCTTCAAATTCAACCATAGAATGAATAATACTTTCTCTATGTAACAACACTTCTATATCATCGTACGATATATCAAAAAGAACACGTGCTTCAATTACTTCTAATCCTTTATTCATCATTGTTGCCGAATCAATCGTAATCTTAGACCCCATAGACCAGTTAGGATGATTTAAAGCATCTTTTACTGTCACATTTTGTAGCTCTTCTCTCGTACGATCTCGGAAACTACCGCCAGAAGCAGTTATGATTAACTTTGCGATCTCTGATTTCTTTTCTCCATTCATCGCTTGAAAAAGAGCAGAATGTTCACTATCTACAGGTAAAATTGGCACATTATTTTCTTTTGCAGCTTGCATTACAAGATAACCAGCTGTAACAAGTGTTTCTTTATTGGCGATGGCAATCGTTATTCCTTTTTTTATCGCCTCGAGCGTCGGATTCAACCCAACACTTCCGAGTACTGCATTAACTAATACATCTGCATTTGTATGAGCAGCAACTTGTACTAATCCTTTATCCCCGTATACGAATTCAACATGTGGAAATTCTTGTTGTAATTGTCGTGCATCCACTTCCGATTTAACGGAAACTAATGGCACAGAAAACTCACGCAAAATTTTTCTCGTTTCTGCTATGTTTTTTCCGACCGAAAATGCAACCAACTGAAAATACGCTGGATGCTCTCTAATAATATCTAATGTTTGAATCCCTATAGAACCAGTAGCTCCTAATAAACTTATTCTCTTCTGCATGAAATTATGTCTCCTTAGATGAAATGTAAAAAATGTAATAACGGCAAGACGAAAAGAAGGCTGTCAAAGCGATCTAATATACCGCCATGGCCAGGTAAAATCTTACCTGAATCTTTTACATTATAATGCCTTTTAATCGCAGACTCTACCAAATCACCTAGCTGTCCAAAAATAGATGCAGCGATCGTAATTCCTATTAATATGAAGTAAGAGGTCGTAAGTGGGCTTATTAAGTGAATAATAAATGCTGCTACTAATGCCCATATTATACCTCCGAGAAAACCTTCTACCGTTTTATTTGGTGAGATTTCTGGCCATAATTTGCGCTTTCCAACTTTCCTACCTGTAAAATAAGCACCTGAATCTGTTGCCCAAACAACTATTAGTGCAAATATTAAATAGGTTAATCCTGCATCTCTGGTCTCGATGAAATAGTAAAATCCGATTCCTACGTACAAAGTACCTAACAACATAAATGCTGCATCGTCGAATGTAAAACGATTCTTCACTAGTACCGTATAAATAAGCAGCAGAAAAACAACTACATAAACCAATTCCAATTTTGAATGACCTGTTAGTGCCAATACATAATCCGCAATGGATGATGGCATTAACAGTATAAATAATAAAAGCAAAGAGATAACTCCTGCAAATGAAAATAATGGTAAATCTTTCATCCGCAACAACTCATACACTCCTATTGCAGCCATTATGTATATAAGTACAGTAAAAATAGGTCCACCTAGCAAAACAATAGGAAGAAAAAGTGCTGCCGCAATAACAGCCGTAATGATACGTACCTTCAATTCCCTTCTCCCTCCTTCAATCCACCATATCTCCTATTTCGTTTTTGATAATTTTCAATCGCATCCATTAAACACGATTCATCAAAATCTGGCCATAAAGTGTCTGTAAACCAAAATTCTGTATAAGCAAGCTGCCAAAGCATAAAATTACTTAAACGTACTTCTCCACTCGTACGAATAAGTAAATCTGGATCACTTAAATACTTCGTCATTAAGTGATTGCTTAATAGTTCCTCTGAAATCTCTTCAACCGCAACATTTCCTTCTTGTACATCGCGAACAATTTGGCTGACCGCTTGAACAATTTCATCTCTGCTCCCATAATTTAAAGCAAAGTTTAAAATTAGCCCATCATTCGTTGCAGTTTGATCCATTGCTTTTTTAACAGCTCTTTTTGTATGTTCGGGCAATAATTCGATATTTCCCATCATTTGTACTTGTACATTTTGCTCAATTAGTTCCGGTAAATACGTGCCTAAAAATTCCTCAGGCAAGCGCATTAAAAATTCCACTTCGAGTTTAGGTCTTTTCCAATTTTCCGTTGAGAATGCGTATAAAGTTAACACTTTTATACCAACTTCATTCGCAAACTTAGTTATTTTCTTTACAGTCTTCATGCCCTCGTGATGACCAGCTATGCGGGGTAGCGCTCGCTTATTAGCCCATCTACCATTTCCGTCCATAATAATCGCAATATGGCCCGGCAATTGTTCTTGTTGGGCATTTTCTTTTCGTTTCTTTAAAGGAATACTTATCGATTTTTCATTTTTACGGATAAGTTTTTTTAACATACTGAAACCCCCACCTTACTAACTAGGAACATATATGACCTATCATATCAAATATATCGCAATATAAAAAGGCGTCCCACTAAAAGGACGCCTTTTCCAAACAAAAAGTTCAAATAGTCATCTGGAATCATTACTAGATTAAGTTACACTTCCAAGATTTCTTTTTCTTTATCTTTCGTAATTGCATCGATTTTATCAATATTTGAATCCGTTAGTTTTTGAATTTCATCTGTGTAGTTTCTTAAGTCATCTTCCGTGATGTCACCAGATTTTTCCAACTTCTTAAGTTCCTCGTTCCCATCGCGGCGAACATTACGAATATTAACTTTTGCATCTTCTGCTTCTTTTTTCACTGTTTTCACTAATTCTTTACGACGTTCTTCCGTAAGAGCAGGAATCGCTAGACGAATTACCGATCCGTCATTAGTAGGTGTAATACCTATATCCGACTTTAAAATTGCCTTTTCAATCTCTCCAAGTACTGATTTGTCATAAGGTTGGATGGTGATTAATCGAGCTTCTGGAGTCGAAATACCTGCCATTTGATTAATCGGTGTTGGTGCACCATAGTAATCAATCGAAATTTTGTCGAGCAAAGATGCATTTGCACGACCAGCTCGGATTGACGCAAGTTCTCTTGTGTAAACTTGAATCGTTTTTGCCATTTTATCTTTCGTTTGCTCAATTACTTGTTTCGGCATTATGAATTCCTCCTAACGACTGTACCAATCGTTTCCCCAAGTACAGCCTTTTTAATATTTCCACTTTCCATAACTGAGAATACAATAAGTGCAATATCATTGTCCATACATAATGTAGATGCAGTAGAATCCATCACTTGTAAGCCCTGTTGGATTACTTCGATAAATGATAACTCATCGTATTTAATAGCTGTAGTATCCGTCTTAGGATCTGCAGAATATACACCGTCTACATTATTTTTAGCCATTAAAATAACATCCGCTTCTATTTCCGCTGCTCTCAAAGCGGCAGTCGTATCCGTTGAGAAGTAAGGATTCCCTGTTCCAGCTGCAAAAATAACTACTCGTTTTTTTTCTAAATGACGAATTGCTCGTCTTCGTATGTATGGCTCTGCAACTTGACGCATTTCGATGGAAGTTTGAACACGAGTCTCAATCCCGCATTTTTCAAGTGAATCTTGTAGTGCAAGTGAATTCATAACCGTAGCAAGCATACCCATATAATCTGCAGTTGCACGATCCATACCCATTTCGCTTCCTACTTTTCCTCGCCAAATGTTACCCCCACCTACTACAACGGCAACTTCGACACCTAATTCCACTACTTCTTTGACTTGCTCTGCTACAGACTTGATAATTTCAGGTGATAGTCCGAAACCTTGCTCTCCAGCTAATGCTTCGCCACTCAATTTTAAAACGATTCTTTTGTATTGTGGTGTGCTCATAGGTATCCTCCATCTCTTTTCTTGAAAAATAGGGAACACTAATTGCGTGTTCCCTAGAGTTTTTGTCTATTTAGCGAAACATACATTTCGCTTTTCTAATTAGTTACCTTTTACTTGGCTCATTACTTCTTCTGCGAAGTTATCTTCACGTTTTTCAATACCTTCACCAACAGCATAGCGAGTGAATGAAACTAGTTTACCACCAGTTGATTCAACAAATACGCCTACTTTTTGATCTGGGTTTTTAACGAAAGATTGATCTAATAAGCAAACTTCTTCGAAATATTTGCCAAGGCGACCTTCTACCATTTTCGCTACGATATTTTCAGGTTTGCCTTCGTTTAATGCTTGTTCTGTTAATACTTTACGCTCGTGCTCTACTTCATCAGCAGATACTTCGTCACGAGAAATGTATGCAGGGTTAAGTGCTGCAATGTGCATTGCAACGTCTTTAGCTGCTTGCTCGTCAGTTGAACCTTCAAGAACAGTTAGAACACCAATGCGTCCACCCATGTGTAGGTAAGGACCGAATGCATCTGCATCCGTTTTTGTTTCTACTACAAAACGGCGAAGTGTAATTTTTTCTCCGATTTTAGCAACTGCGTTAGAAATAGCGTTTTCTACTGTCACGCCTTCTTCGATTGTAGATGCTAAAGCTTCTTCTACTGTAGCTGGCTCAGTCGCTAATAAATGAGAAGCAACTTGTTGAACTAATTGTTGGAAAGCTTCGTTTTTTGCAACGAAATCTGTTTCTGCATTCATTTCTAAAAGTACTGCTTTGTTTCCTTCGATTTGGATAAAAGTAGTACCTTCAGCTGCGACACGATCTGCTTTTTTAGCTGCAGAAGAAAGACCTTTTTCACGTAAAAAGTCGATTGCTGCTTCTAAATTACCGTCTGTTTGAACTAAAGCTTTTTTACAATCCATCATACCTGCGCCAGTTTTTTCACGCAATTCTTTTACCATTTGTGCTGTAACTGCCATTTTAAATTCCTCCTAGTACGAATAAATTCATCTTCTCAAAAAAAGGTGATAAGTGGTTTGGCCGCTTATCACCTGTTCATTACATGTGTCTTACTCAGCAGCAACTTCAGCTGGAGTTACTTCTTCGTCTTCACCTTGTCTAGCTTCAAGTAATGCATCCGCCATTTTAGCTGTTAATAATTTAACTGCACGAATTGCGTCGTCATTTGCAGGAATTACATAGTCGATTTCATCTGGATCACAGTTTGTATCAACAATTCCTACTAATGGAATGTTCAATTTGCGTGCTTCCGCAACAGCGATGCGCTCTTTGCGTGGGTCAACAACGAACATTACGTCTGGAATAGCTTTCATATCACGGATACCGCCTAAGAATTTAACAAGACGTTCGTGTTCTTTTTTAAGTTGAACTACTTCTTTTTTAGGAAGTACAGCGAATGTACCGTCTTCTTCCATTTTTTCAATCGCTTTTAGACGAGCTACACGTTTTTGAATAGTACCGAAGTTTGTTAAAGTACCACCTAACCAACGTTGGTTGATGTAGTAGTTACCTGAACGTTCAGCTTCTTCTTTAATAGCTTCTTGCGCTTGTTTTTTAGTTCCAACGAATAGAACTTTTCCACCGTCTTGACCAACTTGACGCATGAAATCGTAAGCTTCTTCTAATTTTTTCACCGTTTTTTGAAGATCGATGATGTAGATACCGTTACGTTCAACAAAAATGTACTTTTTCATTTTTGGGTTCCAACGGCGAGTTTGGTGTCCAAAGTGTACACCAGCTTCAAGTAATTGTTTCATTGAGATTACTGACATGATTATTTCCTCCTGGTTTGGTTTAGTCTTCCGCAGTCATCATTTTTCTTTAGCTACTCTATAAATAGAGCACCTGCTAAATCCATCCGAACTGCGTGTGTATTCATACCGTATTGTAATATACCATACATATTACATACTTTCAACTATTTTAATGCTTAAACTTTAAGAAAAGCTCCACTTCTGTTTTACCGATTTGTAGTATTTTTGCAATTTCATCAATACTTTTTCCTTCATCAGCATAGAAAAAAACTTTTTCTTTTATCGTAACAGGTTCCTTTTTTTCTGTTATGGATGCTGTTTTTATATAACTATTTGCTGCAAGTTGTTTGGATACAAATGTTTTAGGTATTTCCAAAAGCGGACTTACTTCTTTTTCACTTTCTTTCTTCTCTACATGTTCTACAGTTGCTGCTACAACATGATTCGCATTATTTAATTCTTGCAAAAGACGATCATTTTCATCTTTGATCTCGGCAATATATGCACTGAATGAGTCTTCAATTTCCGCTAATAATTGCTCTTGTTTATACTCCATATTATTAAATTTAGTTAGTTTTGCGTGTAGTAAAGCAATGAAGTAAAAACTGATTAATTGCAGTAAAGATAATATGACTAGAATAATGGACGTCATTACCTGCTCCTATCCGCTAAGATCCACAAAATTCCCTTTAAAGGGATGTTTTGCATCTCTTATTTTTTGTTCTTGTTTTTCCCGTTTTTTTCGTTCTTGCTCTGCTTGTTCGTTTTCTTTATTGTCTAGATCCGCTTCGGTTGTGTTATTCGATTCTAATACTGATTCTCTATTTTTTTCTAGTTGTCTCTCAGAAGCTGCTTGTGCATTCGCTTGGTTTACCGAGCTTTGTTGCTGCAGTTGCTCTGCGACTTTTCCCGCATCGAATGTTTTCGGAATAGCAATTTGGAGCTCCACGCCTTTCAAACTCATCGGACTGCCTCCTTCTACGAATTAAGACATTAAAAATAAAGTAGCTCAATAGTGATACCACTTGGATTTCCGCTACAGGGCGGACGCTTTCCGCCGGGTGAGCGATGAGCCATCGCCGACGCTTACGCGTTCGCCTGCTATGGCTCATCTGTCTCACTCATCCGGTTGGAGTCGCCGCCCTTCCGCTCCAATCCATAAATTATTAGCTAATCAGCGTCACTGCTCTAAATTCAGTCTTTTGTAGTGTTTCCTGAAAATAAGATCCAATAAATGGTCGAACGAGACTTTATACGCAGTAAACACGACGAAGCCCATCTCGAAAGCGACAAATTGACTGCTGAACACGACTAAACCAAGCCAATTTATGTTTTGATATACTTATTATCTATGCGGTCTTGTATTTCAATGTATAAATATCCAGTAAATGGCTAATAGCAATCAATCAGTTATTGAAAGCAATCAGTTCTATTCGGAGAGCAACCAAATTAGCAAGAGAGTAACCAAATTGCTGGTGAAAGCAACCAATCCTTAAAATAACAAGTTTACTTAGTGTGAGATGACAATGAATGAAACGAACTTTGTCCTAGTAAATGCTCCACTTATTGGAGACAAAATTTTCTTATTAGGTTTAATAAATATTGCATAGTGGACTTGATAAATCTAAATCCCCGGTAACTGCATATGCCAAATTATCAGGAAATTCCCATTGATTGCAGCGGAAATCCCAGCAGTAACTTTCTTACGCACATTATCCCTACTTAGCGAGCCGAACCATAAAACTATTAGCTATATCTTTTTCACTCAACGAATAATATGGATGACCAGCAGACATGCAATACGATAATATTTATAAAGCGTAAATGGTGAAGCATACGATTGCAAGACTAATGGTATTTGAAGAAACTGATAACATAATACTCTTTTTCTTAAGCATTCATCATTTCACTTGCAAGTAGCTTTCTTAACTTGAACAGTGCTTTTGAGTGAATTTGTGAAATTCTGGATGTTGATAATCCAAGCATTTCGCCAATTACTGTTAATGTTAACTCTTCTGTATAAAATAGACTCAAAACTAATTGTTCATTTTCATTTAATTGCTGAATTTGTCCAGCAAGATCCCGGAGTAATTCTTCTTTTACCATATGCTGCTCCGGAGTTTTTTGGGCATCATCTCTGATCACAAATGACTTCGAATCTACTTCTTCGTTATCTTGTAACTGTTCATCAATGGATAATACGTTGGAAAAAAAATGTTCTTGAACCGTTTGATAAACATCGTCCACCGGCATTTCGACATAATCTGCTATTTCTTCAGCAGATGCATGTCTTAATAATCGTTGTTCGAGCTCTTCAATTTTAGCTTCTAATCTCTTCGCCTTTTCACGAGATGATCTTGGAAGCCAATCTTCTTTTCTTAAACCGTCTATAATTGCACCACGAACTCGGAAAGAAGCATACGTATCAAACTTTAACTCTCTGGAATAATCAAATTTATTAAGCGCATCAAATAAGCCCATCATACCTAGGCTTTTCAGTTCGTCTCTTGATATATTTTTAGGGATGCTTGCGCCAATACGCTGAACATGATAGGTAACTAGGGGCGTATACTTTCGTATAAGTAAATCTCCGGCCTCTGAATCTTTACTTTCTATCCATTTCTCCCAAAGGAGTTGTTCCTCTGTCGAATTATCTTTTGCCACTATTACCCTCCTCTCCAATATATCTTATGAATATGTATATTATAGCAAATTTCTACTCAAAAAGGGGAGTCGAAAACATCGACATCCCCTCCTTTCATTGTTCGTTTAACATAGATTTGACAATTTTCGCGTGCTCCTCAGAAGAAGGTTCCACTGCATCTATTTCTTTTTGCGTAGTAATCACTATTTCTTCCTCCCTATTCACCGGATTAGCCAGGACGAATGCAATGATTGCCCTAGCGATAAACGTCAATAAGTAAAATAGCAAAGCTAACATACTTGCCTTCCATAATATACTCCTTCCATTCAAAAAAGGGTATGATGAGAGAAAATAAGTACTGAAAGCAATAAGGGCTACCCAAAAATTAGAAAGAATTGTACCAACCATTAAATATCCCTCACTCCTTGGTTTACCGTTCGAATATTTAGTAGATTTGTAGTTGGATTAAATTCAATCGTCCTCCCACTACTTCCACCTGTATCTTCGGAAACAATTGGTATGGAATACTTTTTTAAATATTCTTTTACTGCTTCTACATTTCGAGGTCCAATTCGCATCGTGTCTTTCCCCGAAGTAAACTGAAACATTTGTGCACCACCCGCAATTTTTGCACGCAATTTAAAAGGTTGTACACCTTCTAATTTGAGTTGCTCGATCATAGCAGGAATACCAGTATCCGCGAATTTGGCAATATTAATCGTTTCTGTCCTACCTAAACTAGAATCTGGTAGCATTACATGTACTAATCCGGCGATTTTAGCTCTTTCATCGTACAATACAACTCCAACACATGATCCGAGACCAGATGTACGTATCGTGTCCGGGGCTTTTACTGTGTTCATATCCGCAATTCCAACTTTTACTACTCGACCTTCTCCAGCCATCCTAATGTACTCCTAAAGCACTGAAAATAGCTTTAAATGAATCCGGGTCTGGCAGCAAGAAGAAATGCCCATTCACACTTTCCCCGTCTGGCGTACTTTCCTCCGTTATCGCGGTATCAATCACGATAACATAATCACTAATATGAGAAACTTCTACTAATCCAAAACTAACGATAGCTCCAACCATATCTACACTTAATGCAGGCACCGTAGGATAGATTTTAAGACTCGTAAAATCAGACAATGCAGATAAATAGGATCCGGAAAGAATATTACCTAATTCTTGCATGGCAGATACTCCTAACTCTGAAACGTTCCCGGTCTGAAAATCTAAACTACTATCTTGCACTAACGCTTTGATGAACCGGTTAGCTTGCTCGACCGGTAATACAAAAAACATACTACCCGTCACATCGCCCTCAATTCGAAGATAAATGCCTGCAACAACGTTTTCTGGACCTCCAGCTAAATCCATCATATCATCGAAAGAAACCATTTCTACTTTTGGAACTTTCATATCTATTTTTTTATTTAATAAAGTCGAAAGAGCGGTCGCTGCATGTGCAGCGCCAATATTTCCTATTTCTTTTAGAACATCTAAATGCAGCGATGTAATATTTTTTTCATACATGTATTAAACACCTGTCTTTATCGGGTTCAATACGAGATTCATATGTAGCAATATTAGCAAACGACTGTCCAGTTTAGCGACACCAGCTATATAATCTTCTTCTAATCCGCCAACTACTTCGGGTTGTGGTTCTATTGAATCTGATGGAATGTCTAATACATCATTTGCAGCATCTACAATTACACCTACGTCCATATCTTCTAACGTAATTATGATGATTCGAGAAGATTCATTCAAATCACTTTCCCCAAGCCCAAGACGTTTTTTCAAATCAATAATTGGTGTAACTACCCCTCTTAAATTAATTACTCCTTTTACATAAGAAGGTGTTTTAGGAACTCTCGTAATATGCGTAAATTTTTCAATTCCTTGTACATGTGTGACTGGAATAACATATTCTTTATCAGCCAATTGAAAAACGACTACTTTTAAATTTTGAACGTCTACTGTTTCTGTCATCTAGTTTCGCATCCTTCCTAAAAGATCAATTACGCCTCGGCGTAATTGCGTCCAGATTTTGAATCGAGCATGCTCGATTGACTCCTTTCAAAATCTGTGACATCCGCCGGAGGCTTTATCTTCGTTCAGCGGGTGTTTGAACACCCACTGAACAGTAAACAAAATCGCGTTCATCTCACCACCTATAGAAGTGGGAGTTTTACAGCTGAATGAAGATAAAAGCTTATATTATTAATGCATTACAATCTACGATTAATGCTACTTTTCCATTTCCTAATATGGTCGCGCCTGAAATAGCAAACACACTTGATAAGTATGTCCCTAGCGATTTCAATACAACTTCTTGTTGACCGATAAACGAATCTACCACAAGCCCCGCTAATTTGTCTCCTTTTCGAACAAGGACGACAGAATGGAATTCTTCTGTTGTACTTTCTCTTGGTACTTCAAACACATCCTCTAAGAAGACTAATGGAACTACTTTTCCTCGGAAATCAATTACTTTTTGATTGTGTGCATTTAAAATGTCCGAAGAACGAATAATAGCTGTTTCAATAATGGAGGAAAGTGGAATTGCATAAATTTCTTCTCCAAGTTCCACTAACATAACGGAAATAATCGATAGTGTTAAAGGTAATTGGATAGAAAATAAAGATCCTTTTCCTTCTGTTGAAGAAATATCCATTGTTCCTCCGAGCGATTCAATCGTCGTTTTGACAACATCTAAACCAACGCCTCGTCCAGATACATCTGAAATGACATCCGCTGTAGAAAAACCAGAAGATAAAATAAGTTCCGCAACTTGTTTATCTGTTAATGTTAAAGCAACTTCTTCGCTTACAATGCCTTTAGATATTGCTTTCTTTAGCACTTTTTCGCGATTAATCCCGGCTCCATCATCTTCTATTTCGATAAAGACATGGTTTCCGCTATGGTACGCACGTAGTACGACCGTGCCTTCTTCTGGTTTACCTTTTGATTTTCTCACTTCCGGGCTTTCTATCCCATGATCGAGTGAATTACGAATAAGGTGAACAAGTGGATCCCCAATTTCATCAATTACGGTACGATCTAATTCCGTTTCTGCCCCAATAACTTCTAAGTTTATTTTCTTATTTAAATCTCTTGCTAATTGTCTTACCATCCGTGGGAATCGGTTAAATACAGTTTCCACAGGCACCATACGCATATTTAATATGATATTTTGAAGATCACCTGTAATTCGAGACATCCGTTCTACCGTCTCATCTAATTCAGCGTTTCGAAGTTCTTCTGAAATGGACTGTAATCGACCACGATCAATTACTAACTCTTCAAACAAATTCATGAGAACATCTAAACGTTCAATGTTTACACGTATTGTTTTACTGCCAGTAGATGTATTACTTTTTGTCGTAGATGATTTTTCCTTTTTCTCAGGCTTCGATTCCACAGTTTGTATCATTGTTTCGTCCGATTGCACAACTACATGCTCGATGTTCTCTACTTTGCTTATATCATCCTGTTGGCGTGTTTTTAGTTGCTCTAGCGTAACAGGTTGTACAACTACTTCCGTTACTTCAGAAACTTTCATCAATTTCTTTTGTACATCCTCTTTTGGTTCAGAGGTGACAAGAGCGATATAGAAAACTTCATCAAAATCTTCTTCTTCTAATTTTTCTACTGTTGGAGAGGACTTAATAACATCTCCCATTTTCTCTAAAAGTTCAAAAACCATATACACACGTGCCGCTTTTAATAAGCAATCTTCCCGTAATTTTACAGAAATTTCATACGTATGATAATCCTGCTCTAATGATTGTTGAATGACAGTTAATTCATAATCATCATAGGTTAACCAATTCTCCCCTGGGGAAGTAATGATAGGAACAGTTTCATCCGTAGTAGTTGCTGCAACAGGTACGTCTTCCCCTGTTTCAATTGCATGCAGCTTTTGGACAGTATCCTCTACATCTAACTTCCCGTTACCACCTGCCGCAATATCTAACACCATTTCTTCTAACTGATCTACTGCTGTAAATACAACATCTAGTAAATCAGGTGTTACTTGCAAACGATTATTTCTTATTTCGTCTAGTACGTTTTCCATTTTATGTGTTAAATTTGCAATATCTTCATAACCCATAGTTGCAGACATACCTTTTAATGTATGTGCCGAACGAAAGACTTCATTGACAATGGCAATATCTTCTGGACTTTTTTCCAATTCTAATAAGTGTTCATTACAAGCTTGTAAATGTTCTTTACTCTCTTCGATAAACATTTCTAAATATTGACTTGTATCCATTCATTAACACCCCTTTAAGGTAAATATTGTATGATAGCTTTTGCGATATTTTTTAATTCTACTACTTCGTTTACTAAATTCGTTTCCACTGCTGCTTTTGGCATGCCATATACAATGCAAGAATCAGCCGACTCAGCGATAGCTACTACATTTCCATTTCTCTTCAGTTGCTTAAGCCCCATAGAGCCGTCTGATCCCATCCCTGTCATAATGACAGCAATTTTATCAAAATCATTATAGTGACTATTATCTTCGAAAAGTACATCCACAGCGGGTCTATGTCCTGCTCTAGGGGGTTCTTCATTATCTAAAACAATGCTGTATGTACTTCCTATTCTATTGATTTTCATATGGTATCCACCAGGCGCTATATATGCATGACCATTGCGAATAATATCTCCATTTTCCGCTTCTTTTACTTCAATCTCAGCTAATTGATTGAGTCTTTCAGCTAAAGATTTGGTAAAACCTGCTGGCATATGTTGAACAATGAGCACCGGAGCTTGCATGTCTTTCGGAAACTTTGTAATCACTTCTTGCAAAGCCCTAGGACCTCCTGTAGAGGTGCCGATCAATACCATTTTCTTCGTTGCTTTACTCCAATTGGTCACTTTCTTTGTATGAATAGGTTTGCCTACTTCTGTTTTTCTATCTAGCAAGTCAGGCGCCGCTACCGAAACTTTAGGAGTTATGTTATTTAGTTTACTAATGGAAATGTTCGCAGCATTTTCTACTTTTGCTACTAATTCTTCTTTAATCTTATGTAAATCTAATGAAATCGTTCCACTTGGCTTAGCGATAAAGTCTACTGCACCATACTCCATTGCCTGCAACGTAATTTCGGTGCCACTTTGCGTAGTACTAGATAACATAACGACCGCAACAGGTGTTTCGGACATAATTTGTTTCAACGCGTCCAAGCCATTCATCTCAGGCATCTCCACGTCTAGTGTAACAACATCTGGTTTTAATGCTTTTATTTTTCGGATAGCATCTTTCCCGTTCCGTGCAATCCCTACCACTTCTATTACATTACTTTCTTTGAAAAAGTCACCTATTAGCTTACGCATAAACGCGGAGTCATCAACAATTAATAATTTCTTTTTTGTCAAAAGAACCATTTGCTCATAACCTCCTCGAAAACAGATTTTTTAATCGAGAAATGAATGTACTTTCGTTTGGAATATCTGTTTCTTGTACCTCAAAGTCAGCAAATCTACGCACAATTTGTTTTAGCTTTTTTGTAATAGCGGCATTTGGATATAAGATCGAAAAAGGTACTTGTTCCTTCACAGATTTGCGCACGACGGGGTCTTCGGGCAAAGAGCCAAGCACGATAACTTCTTTTGATAAGAATTTAGACATCGCAAGTTTTAATCTCGATGTCGTTTCGACCCCTTCTTCTTCTGAAAACGCTCGATTGCAAAGTAAAAAAAAGTGCTTATCGGGATCTTTGAAATGGATATACTTCATCATAGAATATGCATCTGTTATGGAAGTCGGTTCTGCGGTAGTGATAACAATAATGTCGTCAACAGAAACTAGTAATTCTAGGGTTTGACTAGTTGCACCAGCTCCCATATCAAACACGATGTAATCATAATTTTTTTGTAAATATTCAAACGCTTCGATTAGGCGGTCGAACATTTTGTCGTTCCACTCCATCACACCTGCTAAACCAGATCCTCCAGAAATGTATTGTAAATTATTTGGTCCTTCGAACATGACTTCTTCAATCGTTTTTTCTCCGACTAAATAATCTTTCAAATTGGTAGGAACTGTTTTTCCAATCAATATATGAATATTCCCCATACCAATGTCCATGTCAATGAGCACTACTTTTTTCCCTATTGCACTTAAAGTGGTCGTAAAATTCATCGAAAAATTACTTTTCCCAACGCCACCTTTTCCACTGACAACAGCAATAGATCGACCTAGCTTCTGTTGACTTCGAAGCATTCGCATTCGTAACTCTTCAGCTTGATCTCTCATAACGAATCCCCTTTAAAAGCATGTTGAGTAATTCATCTAGACTAGCTTCCTCAATATCCTCCGGGACTTCTTGACCATCTGTATAGTAAGCAAGTCCCTTCTTATATTTAACCATTAAATTAATAATTGAGCCAATAGAATTTGTTTCATCTACTTTTGTAAAAATAAACTTTCCGATCGGAAAATCCCTGAATTGTTCAATAATTACTTCCATATCCTTCTGTTTAGATGTAGAAGATAATACAAGAAATGTTTCGGTATTTTCTTTTAAGTCAATTAGATTTTGCAAGTCTTCTACAAATTTTGCTTCTTTATAATTTCGACCCGCAGTATCGATGAATACTACATCTAATGCTTCAAATTTGTGCATTGCTTGTTGTAAATCCTGTTCGCTATAGACAATTTCAATCGGTGCTTGTAACAACCCTGCATACGTTTTTAATTGTTCAATTGCTGCAATTCGGTATGTATCCGTCGTAATAAATCCAACTTTTTTCTTTTTTTCTAATACAGCACGGGCAGCCATTTTAGCAATGGTCGTCGTTTTTCCAACTCCAGTAGGACCAAGGACGTTAATATATTTCTTCGTATACGAAATACCGCCAAATTGGAATTCCTCTAGCTGAGATTGTAAGTAATCTTTCGCTAATTTTTTTTGCGTTTCCATTGAAATATGGTCCTCGTTTTTTTTCATATGCACGAAAAGCTCATCACTGATCGATGTGATAAGCTCTTCTGCTAATTCTTGCTCCTTCAAATGATGAATAAGAGCTTCTAGTTCATCCGGATAGGCCCTATTTGTTTGTGGACGTCGAATCGACTTAACCATTTGTTTCAAGTCTTCTAATTCCTTTTTTATCGCAACCGAACTAGTATCTTCTTGTACATGTTGAATAATTGGTTTTTCTAATGGAGGTGCTGGACTATCTATCGCATCCATACCTGCTAATACTTCAATCGATTTCTTTTTAAACATCCCTAAAAAGCCTTTCGAATAGACAACTTTAGAATTTAAAATTACCGCTTCTTCTCCTAATTCCTTTCGAATTAGTTTCATCGCCTCAGGCATTGTGTTAGCCGTATACTTTTTCATTTTCACTCTATATTCACCACCCCAACACTTTGTACCTCAATAGATGATTCTAGTTCATTGTATGAAAGAATCGGAATTTGAGGGAAATACCGTTCTGTCATTTGTCGCAAATACATACGCACTGCAGGAGAACATAAAATAATTGGAGATTGCTCCATTAAAGATGCTCGCTCTATTTCTTTTGCCATTGATTCTAAAATTGCTTGTGAATCGTTTGGATCGATTGATAAGTAATTGCCATGTTCTGTTTGTTGAATGCTATCCGCTATTAATTTTTCTACTCTACCTGATACCGTTAATACTTTTAATACATGATTATTTCCCACATATTGCGTTGTAATTTGTTTCGCTAATGATTGTCTCGTATACTCAGTTAATACATCGACATCTGACGTCATTTTTGAATAATCGGCAAGTGTTTCAAAAATGATTGGCAAGTTACGAATGGACACATGCTCACGCAATAAATTTCCTAACACCTTTTGAATTTCTCCGACCGTTAAAGGTGTAGGCGTTAGTTCATCTACAAGGATTGGATATGTTTCTCTAATGTGGTCAATAAGCTGTTTCGTTTCTTGACGACCTAGTAGTTCATGCGCGTTGTTTCGAATAATTTCCGTCATATGAGTAGATACCACACTCGGTGGATCTACGACTGTATAACCAAGAATTTCGGCTTCTTCTTTTACGGATTCCGTTATCCATTTAGCTGGTAATCCAAAAGAAGGTTCAATTGTATCGATTCCTTCGATGGAATCATCATCACCTGGGCTCATAGCTAAATAGTGATCAAGTAAAAGTTCGCCTCTTGCCATCTCATTTCCTTTAATTTTTATCCGATATTCGTTTGGCTGCAATTGAATATTATCTCGAATACGGACGACTGGAATTACTACTCCTAATTCAAGTGCTAACTGCCTACGAATCATCACAACACGATCGAGCAAGTCACCGCCTTGAGCGGCATCTACTAACGGTATAAGTCCATAACCAAATTCAAATTCGATTGGGTCTACATTTAGAAGATTGATAACATTCTCAGGACTTTTCATGTTGTCAGTAGTAACTTCTTCTTCAAATTCTTCCATTTCATTCGGATCCTCTTTACTGCTTTTCGACATCATGTAGGCACCTATTGCCAACGCAATTGCAATTGGGAATGTGATGAATATGCCAATAGGTGTAACAACTCCGAGAAGTGCAATTGTTGCCGCTGCAACATATAACAACGGAGGCTGCGAAAACAATTGACTTGTAATATCACTTCCTAGATTTCCTTCCGAAGCCGCTCTCGTCACAACGATACCTGTTGCAGTCGAAATCAATAGTGCAGGAATCTGAGATACTAAACCATCCCCTACAGTAAGTGTAGAAAACAGAACAGCTGCTTCTCCAAATGGAAGTCCTAACTGAACAACTCCTATAATGATCCCTACTACTAAGTTAATAAGGACAATAATAATTCCGGCAATGGCATCCCCTTTTACGAATTTAGTTGCCCCATCCATCGCACCGTAAAAGTCTGCCTCTCCACTAACCTTTTCACGTCTTTCTCGCGCTTCCTTTTCAGAAATCATTCCTGCATTTAAATCCGCATCGATACTCATTTGCTTACCTGGCATTGCATCTAATGTAAAACGTGCGGCAACTTCCGATACACGCTCCGCCCCTTTAGTAATAACAATGAATTGAATAATGACTAGGATGGCAAATACGACTAAACCTACGAGAATATTACCACCTGTTACAAACGTACCAAACGTTTCAACAACTTTACCCGCGTCCCCTTCCGACAAAATAGCTCTCGTAGTAGAAACATTCAGACCAAGTCGGAACAAAGTAACGAGTAATAGTAAAGGAGGAAATACAGAAAATTGAAGTGCTTCTTTCATATTCATGGCAGTCATTAAAATGAGCAACGCAATGGTAATATTAATGATTATTAAAAAACTCAATAACCAGTGTGGAAGAGGTATTACTAGCATCGCAACAATAGATATTACAGCTGCTAATACAGTTATATCGCGGACCTGCATATACTTCCACCTCAATCTTTGCCTTTAAATTTTTTGTTTAATTCGATATACATAAGCTAACACTTCGGCTACTGCCTTGAAAAATTCATCTGGAATACGTTGACCGATTTCCACTTGATCAAACATAGCTCTGGCAAGTGGGCGATTTTCAACCATCACAACATCATTTTCTTTTGCAATGAGCTTAATTTTTTGGGCGATAAAATCCGCACCTTTAGCAACAACTATTGGAGCATCCATTGACTCATCGTCGTATTTAAGTGCAATAGCAAAGTGAGTTGGGTTTGTGATGACCACATCTGCCGTAGGAATTTCTTGCATCATCCGACGCATTGCCATTTCCCTTTGTCTCTGTCTTATACGAGATTTAATAATCGGATCTCCATCTGAGTTTTTATGTTCATCTTTAATGTCTTGTTTCGACATTTTCAAGTTTTTTTCATAGTCAAATCGCTGATAAAAGAAATCTAAAACAGAAATAAATAACAATACAAAAGATGCAGCTATTCCCATCATGCCAGTCAACCATCCAACAGTCGATAGCGTATCCCAAGCTGTTTTAAAAGACAAAGACAGCACTTGTTCTAGATTCATCCATAAAATAAGTGTTGTGACCGATCCAATAAATGAAATTTTTAAAATAGATTTCAATAGCTCGATAATTGCTTTTAGTGAAAAAATACGCTTTAACCCTTTAATTGGATCAATCTTTTTCAAATCAAACTTAAGAGGCTCCGTTGTAAAAAGTAAACCAAATTGAAAAAAGTTTGCAGCGATCGCGGCTACTACAGCTACTAACATGATTGGCAACAAAACTTTAGCCATTTTCATTAGAAACTCTTTATAAATTTCAATGGATGTATCAATTGTCAATGTTTCAATTAGCATATATTTTGTAAATGGAACATCAAAGAAAGAAAATATTTCTGTTCGTAAATAACCTGAAAAGAAAAATAAGAATAGGAAAACGGATAATAGTACAATTGCACTAGTTACATCTTGACTTTTTAACACTTGTCCTTTTTTACGTGAATCTTGTCTTTTTTTCGGTGTCGCTTTTTCTGTTTTTTCTCCAGCGAAAAACTGTAAGTCTAATCGGAGTTTGAACATATTAGCCACCACCTAAAATTATCATTAAATCTCGCATACTTACGACCATGATTTCAAACATTTTTTGAATAACTTTCATTAATACACCCAACATTACAAATAATACTAAAAAACTAACACCTATTTTAATAGGAAAACCTACAACGAAGATATTTAGCTGAGGAACTGTTCTAGCTGTAATTCCTAATGCAATATCTACTAAAAAAAGTGTTGCCACAATTGGGATAGACATTTGAAATGCTACCGCAAAAATACCGGCAAATGTTTTCATAATAAACTCTACATAATTTTCTTGTCCAAAAGCGGGCCATGCAAGCTCCATCGGGATAAATTGATAGCTATAAAAAATACCGTCTAACAATAAATGATGACCATTTAAAGCAAGTAATAACAGAAGTGCTAACGTATTTAAAAATTGACCAATTAAAGGGCTTTGTGCTCCCGTTTGCGGATCAATTACATTCGCTATCGCAAATCCCATCTGAAAGTCGATAAACCCTCCAGCAATTTGTACTGCGGACATAATGATATAAGCAAGTAATCCGATAAATAAGCCAACCATTACTTCTTTCACGATTAATAATAAGTAGTCCCCATTCACTTCAAATGGTTCTACATCCATCGTGTAATACATCATCCACGACAGCACGACTGCAAATGCAACTCGATGTGTTGCCGGTATCGTTCGATGCGAAAAAAGTGGTAACGTGACGAAAAAAGCAGAAACCCTTGCAATAACAAGTAAGAGAACAGTTAATTTTGGTAAAATTTCTTCCATGCCATCAACCAATGTATCGTATTAAATTCTCAAAGATATCCGATGCATACGATGTCACATGAGATAACATCCACGGTCCAAAAAAAATAATCGCAACTAGTACAGCAATAATTTTAGGAACAAATGCTAATGTTTGTTCTTGAATTTGCGTTGTCGCTTGAAAAATACTTACTGCAAGACCAGTTATTAAAGCGACTAAAAGAAGAGGACCTGATGTAAGAAGAATGACCCAAATAGCTTGTTCTGCAATCGAAATAACCATTTCACTATTCATTACTATCAGCTCCTAAAAACTTTGTAAAATGGATTTCATGACTAAGTACCAACCATCTACTAAAACAAATAATAATATTTTAAATGGTAAAGATATCATTACTGGTGGTAACATCATCATACCCATCGACATTAATATACTGGCTACAATCATATCAATTACTAAAAAAGGAATAAAAATCATAAATCCAATTTGAAAAGCAGTTTTAATTTCACTTAATGCAAATGCAGGCACCATCACGGTTAGCGGAATATCATCAATCGTTTCTGGTCTTTCTGCTTCTGTATAACGTAAAAATAACTCTAAATCTTTTTGTCTCGTATGCTTGCTCATAAATTCTTTAAATGGTCCACTTGCATTCTCATACGCTTGTTCTAATGTTATTTCTTCATTGAATAGAGGTGTTAGGGCCTCTTCATTCACTTGTTGGAATGTAGGCGCCATGATGAAAAACGTCAAAAATAACGCCAGACCAACAATAACCTGGTTCGGAGGCATTTGCTGTGTAGCAAGCGCCGTCCGTACAAAGGAAAGAATAATAACGATTCGAGCAAAGCTCGTCATTAATATTAAAATGCTTGGTGCCAAAGATAAAACCGTTAGCAATAGCATTAACTTGATTGAAGTAGAGACATTTGACGGATCACTGTCCGAAAAGAACTGGACAAAATCATTCATTTTTTTCGCGCTCCTTTGTCTTCCAATCCTCTAATACATCACTACGGTCTTTTTTTATTTCTCGCAACTTTTTTTGGAACGTTTCGTTAAATGATGGATCTTTTTTCTCATTACTTTTCGATTTAGAAGCTACATTTCCTTTAAAACGTTGAACTAGTTCTGTTATGTAAGGAACTGTTTTTCCAATATCATGTTTTTCTTCATATATTTTCGTTAGTTTCTCTATTTCTTCCGGGTCCTCAATCTCTTTTAATAAAGTAATATCTTCCCCAATACCTACTAAAAAGAGAGAATTCCCAACTTGTAATAATTGAACAGATTTACCTTGACTAACGCCAACTCCACCTAAGTTTTGTATTAGCTGATTATGTTGGAACGTTTTATTTCTACTATTGACGAACCGTAATAGACCGTAAAGTAATAACACAACGAATAGTAAAGCGAAAATCATTTTGACGTAGTCCCAAATAGTAACAGACACAGGATCTGTTTTGTTTTCTTTCTGTACTTCTTGTTCTTCTTTAGGAGCAGGTTGTTCTTCTAAATTATCGTTCTTTGTCTTGTTAAAGTATTCTTCAATACTTTCATTCGAATCTATTGCGGCATATACATTACTATTGAATAGTAAAAATAAAGTAGAGATGATACAAAAAACGAGTGTGAACTTCCTTATCATTGTATTACCCGATTGCTTTAGAAATTGCTTCAATTACTCGGTCCGCTTGGAATGGTTTCACGATAAAATCTTTTGCACC
Organism: Psychrobacillus sp. NPDC096426; assembly: GCF_044762745.1. NCBI lineage: Bacteria > Bacillati > Bacillota > Bacilli > Caryophanales > Bacillaceae > Psychrobacillus > Psychrobacillus sp. NPDC096426. The sequence continues at coordinate 165,410 of NZ_JBIWEX010000003.1, forward strand.
TGCTTGAATAGCATCAATGACCATTGCTTGTTGGCCCATAGCTGAACACATAATAATAATCGCATTTGGATCTTTTGCTTTAATTTCTTTTAATGCAGCAATTCCATCCATTTCAGGCATTGTAATATCCATTGTTACTAAATCTGGTTTTAGTTCTGCATATTTCTCGATAGCTTGTACCCCGTCCCCAGCTTCTCCAACAACTTCAAACCCGTTTTTAGTTAAAATATCTTTAATCATCATGCGCATAAATGCTGCATCGTCCACTATCAAAATTCTTTTCGACATAGTATGTCTCCTCCAGTACTTATCTTAAATTGTTAATACGATCTGCTTGGCTTAGAATATCGGTAATTCGAACTCCGAAGTTTTCATCGATTACAACGACTTCCCCTTTAGCAATATGTCTATTATTCACTAAAATATCAACCGGTTCCCCAGCTAATTTATCCAGTTCAATAATAGAACCACTTGTTAGTTCCAGTATGTCCTTCACTGTTCTTTTTGTACGACCTAATTCTACTGTTACTTGTAGCGGTATATCAAGTAGTAAATTTAAATTTCTCGATTCATTTTGTGATAGACTAGGTGCATCAAAACTAGCAAATTGTGCTTGCTGTACTTCTACCTGTGGCGCGACTTGGCGCGGTTGACTAAATTGCATTGGTGCTTGCGCTTGAATTGGTTCCTGCACTTGTTGTACCGGCGCCGAATGAGCTTGTGTTTGAGTCGGAGTTACTTCCACTCTTTCTTCCATAATCGTTGCAGCAGCTTCTTGCTCACCATCTTCTCCCATTAGCGATTTAACTAAATTTAAGCCAAATTCAAGTGGAAGTAGTTGCATAATATTCGAATCGATTAATTCGCCAATTTTTAAGCGGAACGACACTTTTATTAGCATTTCATCGTTTGGAATGGTCTCCGTACCTTCATCTGCTAATAAATTCATCAAATCGATAGACGGTGGAGAAATATCTACTTTCTTATTAAATACAGTTGACATGGAAGTTGCCGCAGAGCCCATCATTTGGTTCATCGCTTCTTGCACTGCACTTAATTGGATTTCACTAAGCTCTGGTTTTGGATCAATTCCATCTCCACCAAGCATTAAATCTGCAATAATCGTAGCATCTGATTGTTTTATCACGAGAAGATTCATCCCAATGAGTCCAGCTGTATATTGCACTTGTACAGCTACATATGGATGTGGGAATTCCTCTTTTAGTTTGGATCGATTAATCATGCTAATATGTGGAGTTGTTATTTCTACCTTCTGACCTAAAAGAGCTGATAATGCAGTAGCAGAGCTACCAAAAGAAATATTTCCAATCTCTCCGAGTGTATCTCGTGCAAAATCATCTAAATAATCTTCTACTTTTATTACTTCAGTGTCTTGATTATTTTTTTCTTCCTCTAATGTTGTTCCTCTTAGGAGAGCCTCAATTTCATCTTGGGAGAGCATATCATCACTCATCATCATCCTCTCCTCCTTTCAATGTTTCGATGACTTGTACAGCCATTCGTTTTTTTAGTTTCCCTGGTTGTGCTTTGAACTTAGGAATGCTCCCAACTTTAACTGTTAATGGCTCGTCTATTTTAGTATTCAACTGGATAACATCTCCTAATTGCAAATACAACATGTCTTCAATGGAAATATCCGTGGTGCCTATTTCCGCTACTATTGGTAGCTCAGCTGATTTTACTCGTTTTTCAAGTACTTTTAGCTGCTCCGGAGATACTTCTTTTTTATTCGTTTGCATCCAATAACGCACCGATAAGTTTGGTACAATTGGTTCTAAAACGACATGTGGTATACAAATATTAATCATTCCACTTGTTTCTCCAATAATCGTATTAAAAGATATAACAACTACAGTTTCGTTTGGAGAAATCATTTGTAAAAATTGCGGATTGACTTCAAGCTCCGTAAGTATCGGATCAATATCCGCAATATTAGCCCAAGCTTCTCTGAGATTATCAAACGAACGTTCAAATAAATTCGTCATAATTTTTGTTTCAATCTCTGTTAAGTTATCTGCCTTTGTATGTGTTTCTCCTCGACCACCCATTAGTAAATCTAACATCGTGTAGGCGATATTTGGATTAATCTCCATTAAAATATTTCCTTCTAATGGGGGAACTTCAAACACATTGATCAGCGTCATATGTGGTACCGAACGAATAAATTCTTCGAACGGAATTTGATCCACGGATACGACAGAAATTTGCACGTACGATCTTAATTGGGCAGAAAAAAAGGTTGTTAATAAACGAGCAAAATTTTCATGAATTCGCGTTAAACTACGAATTTGATCTTTGGAGAAACGAAGTGCTCGCTTAAAGTCATACACTCTAACTTTTCTAGCTTCCTGTTCACTTTTCATCTCATCTGCTGTCATTTCGCCTGTTGAAAGAGCACTTAACAACGCATCTATTTCCGATTGAGATAATATATCTCCTGCCAATCTGCCCACCTCCATTCAAAGTATTGCTTTACTGAATGATATAAGAAGTAATATAAACTTGCTGTACTTCTCCTTCATCCATTAACTCATCAATTTTCGTTTTTAAAGCTGCTTGAAACACTGTTTTTCCTTGCTTTCCTTCTAAATCCGCTGGGGTCATCTCAGAAAGCTCCGTAATGACTATATTTTTTACTTGGAAATCACGTTTCAATAGTTCTTCTGCAGCTTCTGGACTATCCATTTGCACTTTCAATGAAATACGAATGAATTTGTTACCTGCAAGATTGGTTGTAATTTCTGGTATATCCACCGATGATTCAACGATTTCGTCAATAGTTGGTCCTGTTTCTTCATCACCTTTGTTTAGTTGAAAAATAATTAGCAAAGCGATGACACCTACTAAAGTAATGGAAACTAAAATGATTAGCATAATCGTTAGCAGTTTGTTTTTACTCTTCAATTTCTTCACCTCTTATATGGGGGTTCGCAAGTATATGTATTTCCTTGTAAAATCGAGCAATTTGAGCGTGTACTTCTTCTCTTGATTCCAACGCAACATATTTATGACCGTTTGTAAGTGTTATCGTTGTATCCGGAAAAGCTTCCACCGTCTCTATGTATAGAGCATTCAACGAAAACTCTTTGCCGTTTAATCTTGTTAAGTTAATCATTTATATAAGGGCCGGGCCACGAAGGAGCGGCCCAACCCTCCTTTACAAATTTAGTAGTTTAATAGATTAACGTTTTAAGTTTATTAGCTCTTCTAAAATGGAGTCAGATGTTGTAATGATACGTGTGTTTGCTTGGAACCCACGTTGTGCAACGATCATGTCTGTGAATTCCTCTGAAAGGTCAACGTTTGACATTTCTAGGAATCCGGAGTTTACAGATCCCATACCCTCTTTTGTTGCCACTTGGTTTAACGGATTCCCAGAGTTAGGAGATGCTTGAAAATAGTTTGAACCGGCTTTTGTAAGTCCACCTGGATTAGGAAATTTCGCAAGTACTAATTGACCAGCCCATTTTAGTGTGCCTTCAGCATCAACAAATGTAACAGTTCCATCTTGTCCAATGCTCATGCTTTGCGCATTTGTTGGAATTCGGATTGGAGTGTACTCACCTTCTGAAGTCGGAACAGTATAATCTGAAATCCCTTCAGCATCTTCCCCCGCTAGGTTTCCAGTTTCACCTGCACTTGTAACATCTGATGCATTGGGATAAGCATCTGAAACCGAATCAGGTTCGCCGTCCCAATCAGAAGCTGCTACACCAACCACAAATTTTCCGTCAGAGTTAATTAAGTAGCCATTTCCATCCATGTAAAAATTACCGGCTCTTGTGTATAACGGATTGGTAAACTCACCACCACCTGCTGGAGAAACATCAATCCCATCTCCTACTATGAAGAATCCATCTCCAGAAATCGCCAAATCTAAAGTGTTCCCTGTAGATTGCATAGAACCTCCAGAGTGAATTGTATCAATAGCGGATAACTGCGATCCTAATCCAACTTGTTTGGCATTGACTCCACCACGAGTATCCGTTCCAGCTGATGCCCCGGCAGTAGTTTGTGAAATCAAATCTTTAAAAATAGTACGCCCTTTTTTAAATCCATACGTATTAACATTGGCAATATTATTCCCGATTACATCTAGTTTTGTTTGAAAGTTTTTTAAACCTGAAATTCCTGAGTACATTGAGCGAATCATTTAATTTTTCTCCCTTCAATTTGTGTGCTAGCTTCATTCAGTCCGCTGCACATAGCACCCTTTTAAAGGTCCTGCTATTTATTAGTTCAACACAATGGTGCCGTCGATATTCGTAAATAATTGATCTTTTGCTTCCGTGCGATCCATTGCAGTAATCACAGTCGCATTTTTTGCACTGACGATTAATGCTGCTTGATCCATCAATACTAAAGAGTCTTTTACACCTTTTGAACGTGCTTCTGCTACTTTGTCATTAATCAGTTGCCATTCTGCTTCTGAGATGTGAATATTTCTATCAATTAACCGTTGATTAGCATGTTTACTAACTTTCAACTCTGTATTTACGGTTGCATCATGTAAATGCTGTAAAAACGATTGTTTTGGTGTTGTGACTTGTTTGGACGTATAGGGTTGACGGATTGTTGGTTGCAGCGGAACCCGATTCATCTTCATGTTGTCCATTGCATATCTCCGTTCTATTAACTAATCGAATTGATTTGATCAGCTTTTATTGTCGTGTTATCACTTAAGTTATATACAATCGAACCGTCTTTTTTCGTTACCGAAACAACTTGTCCGGTTCCTTCTGTTTCACCGTTCATATAGCCTACTGTTTTACCAATCATCATACTTGCTTCAACTAAGTTGTTTGCACTTGACCCACTTGATAATACTTCGGAAATATTTCCTGGTGAAATTACTTTACCGTCCGCAAGTGTAAATTCTACTTTGCCATTTACAAACTTAATCGCACTTATTTGTCCGGTACCTTCATTTGTAATTGGCTTGCCAGCTTCATCTAATTTTTCTGTTAACTCATGCCATTTCACTTCTTTTCCTACGAAGCTACTATACTCAATCATTTGGCTTTGTTCTTGTACTTCCGCAAAGTTCTCGAATGCTTTCGTTAAGTTTGCCATTTGCTCTAATGAAGAGAATTGAGCCATTTGTGCGATAAATTCGGTGTCTTTCATTGGGTTTGTTGGATCTTGGTTTTGTAATTGCGTCATTAATATTTTTAAAAATGCATCTTTACCAAGTGGACTGTTCCCTGTTTGTTTTTCTACTTTTTTTTGATTGGCCAAGTACATATTACTTGTAATTGGGTTCAAATCTGCCATTTTTAAACCTCCATTTCCTTTAAAAATTCTTCGAATGAAGATTGTTCTTCAAACGACTCGTCACTTTGTTTTTGTTGCTGTTGTTGCTGTTGTCTAAATGACTCTTGGAAAGATTGGTTTCTTTCTTGTCTATTTGTATCTTGCAGTGCTTGCATTATTTCCAGCTTATCTAGCTGGATATTTTGGCTAACTAAGCTTTGCCTTAAATGATTCGAATTTGAATCTAACATTTCTTTTCCAAGTGCCGTAGATGCCAACATTTTCGCGGTTAAGATCCCGTCTTTTTGGACTAATTCAATACGTATTGTTCCTAGGTGCTCCGGATATAGTTTAATAACTAATCTGTTTGCCCCATTCGTTTGACCGAACTGAACACGATTCATGACTTTTTGTAGTTCTTTCACAAATTCTTCAGATTGTGCAGTTTTTTCAGTTGGTAATGTCATCGATACTGTTTCTACTTTTGTTTGAATAATTGTTGAAGACTGACCTTGGACATTTGATGTTACCTCTTTCGTTTCAACAATTGTTTCATTTGGAACTTGTGTTGAAAATTGTTTTACAATCATTTGTTGAACAACTGGTTTTTGCTCTTGTTGAATGTTCACTTGATGAACAACTGGCTTTAACGCTTGAATAACGACTGGTTTTTGACTTTCGTTTTCCATCGTCTTCGTGGCTTTTTCTCTAACTCCCTCAAGAAGTTGCTTTAAGTCAAAAAGTGTTGACTCTTGTTTTAAAGTAAGATCTGATTTATTTCCTATTAATTGGGCAACTTTTAATAACTGTACAGCTTGCTTAGCTTCAACTGGTGATGCTGGCCCTTTTCCATTAAGAGCAAGAACTATAGCATCTGTCAGCTTACTTGCTTGCTCGTTAATGCCAGCTAGTAAGTCCCATACATTGGATTCGGTCATTTCTTCTGAAGGATCTATTTCTTCTCCTAGCAGCTTACTAAGTAACTCTTTCAATTCTTTCGGATCAACAGCTATTCCTTTTGAATCTAATAAAGTTTCAACTTCTTCCAATGATCCTGCATCTAATATAGAAAGTAAATCTTGGACCAAATTCTGTTGCGTTTCATTCGGCATTTGTGTAACCGGTTGTATCGCTTGCTGATTGGATAGTATTTGACCAAATACATTGCCGAATATTTGATTATTTTGGGTAAGTGGCATTTGTTGCTGTTCTTTTGGCTGAATCGCTATATTGTTCCCCATGTTTACCACTGCTGCTATATTCACTAGTTCACCTCCCTTCTTTATTAAATATATTTATTGCTCTGTCATAAGCTCTGTATATTTTGCTGCATCTTCTGGTGTCATTTTTTCATAAATTTTCGCCACTGTATCTGGCTTTAAACTAGTTAGTATACGTAAAGCTTCTGCGTCACTCATTTTCGTAATAACAGGTGCTGCTGCTTTAGCAGACATTTTCTCGAATGTAGATACGATTTCACTGTATGCTTGTTTTGTGCTCGTTTGTTCTCTTTGAAGTGTTTCTATTTCATCTAGTAGTCGTTGTTGTTCCACTAGAAGTGCTTCATTTGATTTCGAAGAGTTTTCGATCTTTACTTGTAATTGATTTATTTCTGCTTCTTTTTGTTGGATTTCCGCTTGTAGGGAAACAACTCGTTCCTCAAGTCGATTCGTTTGTTTATCTTCTGTTACTACTTCCGTTTTTCCGACGCCGGTTAAGTCTTTTGCTTTTTCAAAAACATTCACGTTCAATATTTGAGCAATAATTAGTAGGAGAGCTAAAGCAAATAACAAAGGAATGATAAACCAATAAAAAAACATTTTCATTTTGCTTATACCTTTTGCGCTATTTTTCTCTTGTGGAATGCTTTTATTCGATTTGTTCCGGTTAGCCATGCTTTTACTCACCTAATCTCTTTGTTTTGAAACTTTAAAGAAGATATTTCATCTAACTGTATCGTTTCTAGTCGCTGTTGTTCTTGCCTGAATTGTTCAAAGTCTTTTTCTTTCATCTTTTCAAACTTTCGTACTTCCAATGATTTTTCCACTAGTTTTTCTTCAAACCAGTTCATTTTGGAACGCGCTTGTATTACTTCTTTTTGAACAACATCAATTCTTTTTTGTAAACCTTCTATATAATTAGAATAATGATGGACTTGGTCAATGGATAATCCTGCAGTTAATCGATTATTTTGCGCATCTACTGTGTCTTCTTGCTTTTTTAACAACTCATATAACTTGGTAGCTACTTTTTCAAACATGTGCACCGATTCTTTATACGCAAGTTCCGTTTCTGATTTTTCTTGTTCCCGGATGTTTAACACTTTTGCAAATTTATATTGATAGGCTACCATTTTACGAACCACCACCCGCTAATTTCACTAATTCATCCACACTCGACGCAAGCGATACTTTGTCTAAATAGCCTTGTTTTAAGAATGATGTGATTAAAGGCTCATATTGTATTGCTTCATCAATTTCTCTGGATGTGCCTCGTTTATAAGCACCGATATTAATCAAATCCTCTGATTTGTTATACGTAAAATATAAATCGCGCAATCGTTCAGCCGCTTTTTTATGGTTTTCATCCGATATATGATTCATCAATCGGCTAATACTCTTTAACACATTAATCGCTGGATACTGTCCTTTGTTTGCTAAAGAACGGTCAAGTACGATATGTCCATCTAAAATACCTCGGACGGTGTCAGCAATCGGTTCATTCATATCATCTCCGTCTACTAATACGGTATAAAAAGCGGTAATAGTCCCGTGTTCATTTGTACCAGTTCTTTCTAGTAGTTTCGGTAAAATAGAGAACACAGAAGGCGTATACCCTCTTGTAGCAGGTGGCTCCCCAACTGCAAGTCCAATTTCTCGTTGAGCCATCGCAACACGAGTAACAGAGTCCATCATTAGCATGACATTCAAGCCTTTATCTCGGAAATATTCAGCAATCGCAGTAGCAGTAAAGGCACCTTTTATCCGCATTAAAGCAGGAGAATCCGATGTAGCTGCCACAACTATCGATCTTGCTAATCCTTCTTTCCCTAAATCTCGCTCGATAAATTCACGCACTTCTCTCCCACGTTCTCCGATAAGCGCAATCACATTTAAATCGGCATTCGTATTTCTTGCAATCATTCCAAGCAATGTACTTTTACCAACACCAGATCCGGCAAAAATCCCAACTCTTTGTCCTTTTCCAATTGTGAGCATACCGTCAATCGCTTTAACTCCCACTTCAATTCGTTCATCAATTGGTGGACGAGTAAGGGGATTGGGTGGATCTTGTTCTGTACCGACCGTCATCAAACCTTTTGGCAGCACGGTTCCGTCAATTGGATTGCCCATAGAATCGAGCACTTTACCTATTAATTCTGGACCCACTTTTATCTCTAAAGGACTGTTTGTCCCTTCCACCAAACAACCTGTTGATATTTCTCGAATATTTGTGTAAGGCATTAAAATGACTATTTCTTCTTTGAAACCAACCACTTCAGCAAAAATAACAGAATGACCATTTTTGGAAGAATTTATATGGATTTTACAAACATCCCCTATCGAGCTTTCAGGACCTTGAGATTCAATCATTAATCCAACAACACGATTCACACGACCATATTTTTTAAATGTAGGTACATTGGAAATTTGTTGAACTAAATCGACCGCTTTCATCACATTCACTCCAAGCTCTCTAGCATGTCTACTAGTTTTTGTCTTAACTCCTGTAGTTGTTCATCGATACTGACGACAATTCTTCCATGATTTGTTTCGATAAAACAATCCGTAGCAGCCATTTCTTCGTCCACGAATATCATAAAAGGCACATCTACTGGAAACAAAGAGGCAAGCTCTTCCCGATTGCTTGATACTAAAGCAAAATAAGTTGATGATACATAGAGCTTAATTTCTTTCATCTCTCTTGCTTCTTTTAATCCTCTTTTCACGATAGATAAAAACAATTCAGTGTCTTCTTCTAATTTGGTACTTATTATTCGCTCAGCTGTTCGCAGACCAAGTTCCAATATTACTTGTTCTTGCTGTTGCAAATAATTTGCTGCATTTTCATGAGCTATTTGCATCGTTTCATTTGCAATTTGTATAGAATGTTGCATATCGGAAAGGGCTTTTTGACGCCCTTCCTCTATTCCTTGGGTAAAACCTTCGTCATATGCTTGTTGTTGAAATGCCAGTTTCTGTTCATCCCATGCTTTTCGTTCGTGTTCAATCGATTGATAGGCTTCTTCTATTTCACTTGCCAATGTAGCTTTTTTTTGCGCAATTTCTTGCTCTACTTCTTGCACCATCTTTTCTCTTTCTCTTAATAGGATTTCTAAAGTAAGAGGTTGCTCGGTATCTATTTCTTCTTGTACATGAAGATTTCTTATTTCAATTGACTTTAATTTTTCGCTGTTTTCACTTACTTGTACGCTTCGGAAAATTCTAGACAATAATGTCATCTCCTCCACCACGTGCAATAATGATTTCGCCCGCATCTTCTAATCTTCGAATAACTGTTACGATACGAGATTGTGCTTCTTCCACATCTCGTAAACGAACCGGCCCCATAAATTCCATTTCTTCTTTAAAGGATTCTGCCATGCGTGTGGACATATTCCGGAAAATAACATCTTTAACTTCTTCACTCGATACTTTCATAGAAAGAAGTAAATCTTCGTTTTCACAATCGCGAATAACCCGTTGAATCGATCGGTTGTCCAATGTAACAATGTCCTCGAATACAAACATTCGTTTCTTGATCTCTTCTGCAAGTTCCGGATCTTGAATTTCTAAAGCGTCTAAAATTGTTTTTTCGGTTGTACGATCGACACCGTTCAGTACTTCGACTACCGCATCGACTCCACCAGTTTCGGTATAGTCCTGGGTAACAGTGGAAGAAAGTTTTCGTTCTAACACCGATTCAATTTCACTTATTACTTCAGGTGATGTAGAATCCATCGTCGCGATTCGTTTTGCAATATCTGCCTGCATTTCTTGTGGCAATGAAGAAAGAATAATCCCAGCTTGCTGTGCTTCTAAATAAGATAAGATCAGCGCAATTGTTTGTGGATGCTCATTTTGAATGAAATTAAATAATTGTGTCGGCTCGGCTCGTCTTGCAAAATCAAAAGGTCGCACTTGTAAGGAAGATGTTAAACGATTAATAATCGCTTGGGCATGATCTGAACCAAGTGCTTTTTCAAGAACCGTCTTGGCATACCCGATACCGCCTTGCGAAATATAATCTTGCGCAAGGGCAATATTGTGAAATTCTTCAATAATATCTTCTTTAATATCCGGCTCTACTTTTTTAACGCTAGATATTTCTAATGTTAAACGCTCGATTTCTTCTTCATTTAAATGTTTATAAATGGAAGCTGACACTTCAGGTCCAAGAGAAATCAATAAGAGTGCGGCTTTTTGTTTACCACTTAGTTCTTTTTCTTTTTTATTCATAGCAGTCTCCCCAATCAATTACGCCTCGGCGTAATTGCGTCCAGATTTTGAATTCCGCGAGCGCATTTAACTCCCTTCAAAATCTGTGACATCCGCCGGAGGCTTTAACTTTATTCTGTAGAATATAGTCAATCTTCGGCAATCCAAGTACGTAACAATTTCGCGAAATCTTCTGGCTTGTCTTTTGCCATTTTTTCAAGTTGTTTTCGTCTTAAGCTAGCTTCTGTTTCTTTTTCATCATTAATGTCATCGATTTTCAATACTTCTCTTTGTTCTTCGAGAATAACTTGTTCTTCTTCGTCATTTCTTCTAGATCGTAAAATGAAAATTACAAGAAGGATAATCGCAACTAGTAAAATACCTCCTACTACGTACACCCACCAAGGAATAGTAGCAGTAGTTTCTACATTCGCTACAGATTTACCATTAAATTGTTGTACAGACACTACAATTTTTTCTTGAAGTTGTTGTTCCGTTAGTACTCCTACTTCATCTTTATCAATAGAAGTTCGAATAATTGTTGCAAGGATTTGTTCGATATCCCCTTGGACGCCAGTAGGCATCGATGCAATATCTTCAGGATTTGGTGGTTCTACCATTACTTGAATTCCGATATCTCTAATTTTATAAGGGCTTTCGACAATTTCTTTTCGAATTCGATTCACTTCACTATTAATCATATCTTCGGTTCTTTCATAATCACCGTTTGCTGTAGAACCTTCTACATAGTTCGTAAAGTTATCCGTCGCATCTTCTGCTTGAGGTGTTCCCCCTGCAATAGGGTTATTTCCTGTGAACGTCTCTGAAATACGCTGTGCACTAATCTCGATTCCAGCCATATTTTCTTCATCAACAGGAAGCACTAAATTTTCTTCTCTATTTTCTTGTTGGAAATCGATATCCGTTGTAACCGAAACAACTACTTTGTCTTGCCCCATTAGAGTGCCTAACATCGTTTGTACTTGTCTTTGTAGGTCGCGTTCAATGGTCTTTTTAATCGTCATTTGATCAGTTACGCTTGTTCCGCCCATACCGGTAGTCGCCTGTGCCATATCAAAATATTCTAAATACTGATTTCGAATTGTAATATCTTCAGTAGATAAGTTTGGAACGGATTTAGATACTAAGTTGTATAAAGACGTAATTTGAGATTCCGTAAACTGATATCCTGGTTCTGTATTTAATATAATTGCAGCACTAGCCGTTCCATTGCTTTGTGATAAAAACACGCTTTCTTCTGGTAATGTAATCATTACTTTAGCGTCTTTTATTCCCTTTACACCTTTAATCAGATTAGCTAATTCCGTTTGCATTGAAGCTAATTTTAAAACGTTAAATTCGTTGTCTGTCATTCCGAAACCAGCATTTTGAGAAAAGAAGCTATAGTCAATCATTCCTGACTGTGGAAACCCTTCTGCCGCTAGTTGTACTAATAGTGCATCTACTTGATCTGCGGGAACGGAAATCGATGTCCCACCAGCGGCAATCTCATTCGGTACTCCTTGTGCATCTAATGTTTCTTTAATACGTCCTATTTCAGAAGGAGAAACATCCGAGTATAGAGGAACAAATTCTGTTTTGGTTAAGAAGTAGGTAAGTAGAGCGGCTAGTAATATAACGGCAACACCACTACCTATTATTGTCCCTTTTTGTGCTTTCGTTCTACTTTTCCAAAATAGGCTTATATCATTTGTGATTTTTTTTATACGTTCATTCATTATTATCCTCCGGTTATGGTGAATATTTTTGCTCGATATTTAGCGATAACCGAGAGTTTAAACTGGCATTCGCATGATTTCTTGATACGCTTCAATTACTTTGTTTCGAATTTCTAAAGTTGCGTTCAATGTAATACTCGCTTTTTGTGAAGCAATCATCACATCGTGCAATTCTATATTTTCTCCACGAATTAATTTTTCTGTAGCAACATCAGATGCTTTTTGATTTGCATTTACAGAGTCAATCGCGCCTTTCAAAAAATCACCAAATTTTTCTTGTGCTTCTGCGGAACTCACTTTGGAAGTTGTAGAGGCAGGATTTATTTGGGAAGGGTTAAATAACGAAACAGATTCAATTGCCATTTTAGCTCAAACCTTCTTTCTTCTTATTTTCCAATTTCTAATGCTTTAGATAACATCGCTTTGTTTGCATTAAAAACTGTGACATTCGCTTCATAAGAGCGTGTAGCTGATATTAAGTCAACCATTTCTTTTAAAGGGTCAACATTAGGCATTTCTACATACCCTTCCTCATTCGCATCTATATGCGTAGGGTCATACACTAATTTGAATGGAGTTTCTGTATCTTCGTTTATTTTAGTTACTTTTACTCCATGTCCTAGACTATCTTTATTAGCTGTTCCCATTGCTACATTTAAGAAATTCGAAAATTTCCCTTCTATTGGTTGTAATGTGACTGTTTTTCTTCTATAAGCTTGCCACTCCCCATCGACCAATTTAGCACGTGTCGTGTCGACATTTGCCATATTAGAAGAAATAACATCCATCCGAAGACGTTGAGCAGTTAAAGCGGAAGCCGTGGTATTCATCCCATGAAAAATCGACATTATCTGCTTCCTCCTTTAATAACCGTTTGAAGTGTATTCAGTTTCCCACTAACACGGTCGACAAGCGCATTGTAGTAAAGCTGATTGGTCGCAAGATTTGCTTGCTCTTTATCCATGTCAACTCCATTTCCATTATTGCTGTAACGGTAATTATTATAGTCGAATAATCCAGAAGCACTAGTTTGCGCGCTAAAATTCATATGTTTCTGTTCTGTTCGATTAGCTGATATAGTACTATTTTTTGCTTTCGATAAAAATTCGTTAAAGCTAACAGTTCTCGCTTTGTAATTCGGTGTGTCAACATTCGCTATATTTTGCGCAATTGTTTTTTGTTTCGCCGCAGAGAAACCTAATCCTCTTTCCAGATTTGAAATTGTTCCACCAAATAAATCCAACTATTTCACCTCATTTTGCTTTTTCGACTTTTCTTTATAATAAGAATCTACGAAAATCATAATAATCTAATTGTAATGAAAACGTTACAATGTGTCTATTCAATTTAAGTTGATTTAATAGGTCCTTTTTCCTTTTTTTCGCTAATATTCGACTTTTTATTGTCTGTTCTATACAATTGTTAATTTTTGCATACATTGCCTCTAAAAATCAATCAAAAAACATCAAGTTTCACAAAAACTTAATGTTAGAAATATCTAAAAAGCGTCACTAGTATGACTTTTTATCCACCTAATTGCTTTCCGACATTTATTAGTCGCTTCTTCGACAAGAAATACCTTTTTTCGCATTTAACAATTTACTATTAAAAAAACTATGATTTGTGTTTTGTATCGAGCCTGTTACTGAGCTTTAATTCATTAAATAGGAATAATGCATTTTAAGGAAGTTACCGCTTGGATTTTCGCTGCAGGCGGACGACGCTTTCCGCCGGGTGAGCGATAAGCCAACACCGCCGCTTACGCGTACGTTGTGATGGCTTATCTTTCTCGCTCATCCGGCTGGAGTCGCCGCCTTACGCTGCATCAATGAAATATGCTAGCTAATTAGCGTTTAGCTAGACAAACCAAAAAAATATTTAAACCGCTGCACGAAGGCAAAAGTGGCAGCTATCACTATATGAAAAAAATTGTTAAACAGAGAACATAAACCTCACTATGTTACAAATAGCCAAATAATGTATATTTTTATAAAATTAATGGTCGTCTCCTATTAAGCAAACTCTTGGATTTGAGAAATAATTGCTTCCGTACATAAATTGGTTGCTCTTATCCATTAACTGGATAAATTTCTACGAGATACTTACTAATAATGGATTTCCCTCTTCGATTCTAATAAAACTTTTGGTTTATAAAGCGATAATCTAATTAGTCAGCAAGCTCCTCTGATCCTTGCGGAAGGGCGGCGACTCCAGCGGAGGCCAACAGGATGTTGGTCATGAAGGCGTTGCCACACGATGTGGCACACTTAGCCTTCGTTCTTCTGTTGAGACAGATGAACCTTCACAGCGCACGCGTAGCGTCGGTGAAGGTTCATCGCTCATCGCTCACCCCGCTAAAAAAAGCGTCCGCCCTGTAGCGAAAATCCTTGCGGACACTTGATTCAACTTGCTAAGACGCATTATTCCTAAAAAGCGAAGGGCAGTGTGCAAATAATATAAGGTCATTTTTATTAAATACTACTTGTAGCAATACTGTGGGATTTCGCTAAATTTACAAAATTTTTGCCCCACAAAAAACCTCTTCTACCATTAAGTAGAAGAGGCTAATTTTATTTTACGTATTATTTCATTTTCAACTGAGCTAATTCAGCAAGGAATTTGTCGTTTAGAACTTTAATATAAGTTCCTTTCATTCCTAATGATCTTGATTCAATTACTCCAGCACTTTCTAGTTTACGTAGTGCGTTTACAATTACAGAACGAGTGATTCCTACACGATCCGCAATTTTAGAAGCAACAAGTAATCCTTCATTGCCATCTAGTTCTTCAAAAATATGCTCAATCGCTTCTAATTCACTGTAAGATAATGAATTAATCGCCATTTGAACGACTGCTTTACTACGTGCTTCTTCTTCAATTTCTTCCGATTTTTCACGAAGGATTTCCATACCAACTACAGTCGCACCATATTCACCAAGGATTAGATCATCATCATGGAATTCTTGTTTCAAACGACCTAGAATCAACGTACCTAAACGCTCGCCTCCGCCAATAATTGGGACGATTGTTGTTAAGCCTTCATTAAATAACTCACGGTTTTCCTCAGGAAATACAGAATGTTTACTGTACACATCTAAGTTAGGTGAAGTCTCAGTTACTGTAAACAAATTTTTTGTATATTCTTCCGGAAATTGACGCTCTTCCATCATTTTTATAATACGTTCGTTTTCAATTTGTTGGTGTACTTCAAATCCAAGTAATTTACCTTTTCTGCTTACGATGAATGCATTACATTCGATTACTTCACTTAATGTTGCTGCCATTTCTTTAAAGTTAACTGGTTTACCAGCAGATGCTTGTAGCATCGAGTTAATCTTTCTTGTTTTGTCTAATAAATTCATTTTTGTATCCTCCATTGTAGTTCCATTATTTATTTTTTATATTCTAAAGCTTTTCAATTATTTTTTGAAAACACCCAGTATTCCATTCTACAGTATAAACTGAGATAAATCTTTGTTTTTCACAATATTGTCAAGTTTTTGATCGATATAAGTTGGTGTGATTTGAATATGGGCTGGTGAAATGTCAGAAGCTTCATAAGAAAGTTCTTCTAAAATTTTCTCCAGAATGGTATGAAGTCTTCTAGCTCCAATATTATCAGTTTCTTGGTTGACTTCATAAGCGATTTCCCCAATTCGTTCGATTGATTCGTCTGAAAATGTTATCGTTACTCCTTCTGTTTGAAGTAAAGCTTCGTATTGCTTCACTAGAGAATGTTGAGGCTCTTTTAAAATTCGAACAAAATCATCTTTCGTTAGCTTTTCCAGTTCTACACGAATCGGAAAACGACCCTGCAATTCCGGAATGAGATCCGATGGTTTCGACATATGAAAAGCTCCTGCAGCAATAAACAAAATATAATCTGTTTTAACTGCTCCATATTTAGTCGTAACAGTAGAACCTTCCACAATCGGTAAAATATCTCGTTGAACACCCTCCCTTGAAACATCCACAGAAGAATTACTTCCACTCCTACTCGCAATCTTATCCATCTCATCGATAAAGATTATCCCGGATTGTTCTGTTTTTTCGATTGCAATTTGGGCAATTTCATCATTGTCTATTAACTTACCCGCTTCTTCATGAACTAAAACTTTCCGCGCATCTTTCACTTTCATTTTTCTTTTCTTCTTTTTCTTTGGCATTAAACTAGAAAACGCGTCTTGCATATTCATACCCATGCTTTCCATTCCGCCGCCTTGCAACGCGTCAAAAATCGATGGTGCTGCTTCCGTTACTTCGACTGTTACAATTTCATCCTCGAGTTTACCGTCTCTTAAATCTTCGGCAATTTGGGAGCGTTTTAAACGTATATCTGTATCTTCTATATCAGAATTTTCATCTTCGGCTTTTCCACCAAAAAGAGCTTCAAACGGATTTTGATTGGCATTCTTTTTCTTCAATGATGGAACTAATAACTTAACAATTGCATCGTTTGCCAAACGAATGGCTTGATCCTTAACTTCTTCCATTTTTTCTTCTTTTACAATTCGAATGGCTGCTTCAACTAGATCTCTTACCATCGATTCCACATCTCTACCGACATACCCGACTTCTGTAAACTTAGTTGCTTCCACTTTTACAAAAGGCGCCTTTGTCAGTTTTGCAATTCTTCTAGCAATTTCCGTTTTCCCTACACCAGTAGGTCCAATCATTAAGATATTTTTCGGTATTACTTCATTCTTCATCTCTTCGTTTAGTAATTGTCTTCGATATCGATTTCGAAGTGCAACTGCCACAGCTTTTTTAGCCGTTTCCTGACCAACGATAAAGTTATTTAAATGCTCTGTAATTTGTTTTGGGGTTAAGTTAGTTTCTTTCATTCACCTAATACCTCCACAATAATTTGATGATTCGTAAATACGCAAATATCAGCAGCAGTAGTTAAAGACGCAACCGCAATTTCTTTTGCAGACATTTTATCTCCAGCATACTGTTTTAATGCTCTCCCAGCGGCAAGTGCGTAATTCCCACCAGATCCAATCGCAAGAATTCCATCGTCTGGTTCAATTACTTCCCCAGTACCAGAGACTAATAATAGATTTTTGCTATCCATTACTAAGAGCATTGCCTCTAGTTGTCGTAGCATTTTGTCTCCTCGCCATTGTTTGGCAAGCTCAACAGCTGCACGTTGAAGGTTTCCATTATACTCCATTAGTTTCCCTTCAAACATTTCAAATAATGTAAATGCATCTGCTACGGAACCAGCAAATCCTGCTACAACTTGACCGTTAAATAATCTTCTTACTTTTTTCGCTGTATGTTTCATCACGACTTGATTGCCTAATGTAACTTGCCCATCTCCTGCCATAGCATGAGTACCGTTATGACTAACCGCAAAAATCGTTGTTGCATGAATACTAGACATTTTACCATTACCTCCAATAGATCAAATTCACTTTATTGTTATTGAATGCTATGCTCGAGGATGAGCATTCATATACGTTTTTCGTAAATGTTCTTTCGTTACATGGGTGTATACTTGAGTAGAAGATAGATGCGAGTGACCTAATAGCTCTTGAACGCTTCTTAAATCCGCCCCATTGTTTAATAAATGCGTGGCAAAAGTATGGCGTAGCATATGAGGATAAATCGTTGAATGCATAGATGCTTTTTCCATCATTCCATTTAAAATATACCGTACTCCTTCTGTCGTTAAATGTTCTCCCCTGTTATTCACGAATAAAAAAGGATGGGAAGAGCGCTTCATCAGTTTGGGCCGACTATTCAACACATATTCTTCTACCGCAGAAAGTGCAAAGTCGCCTACAGGTACATATCGCTCTTTTCTACCTTTTCCTAAGACACGAACGACCCCGTAATTACTATCTATATGACGTAATTCGATTGATATAAGTTCACTTACACGTATTCCAGTTGCATATAATAATTCAAGTATCGCTATATTACGAACGGATAATGGATCGGTCGCCTTATTCGCTTCAAATAATTTCGCCATTTCTTCTTCATAAAAGAAATGTGGCAGCCTCGTTTCTTTCTTCGGATGGTATAATGATTGGAAAGCATCATCTCGAATATTGTATTCTCTATGCAAAAATTTATAGTAAGAGCGTATGGAAGATATCTTCCGAGAAATAGAAGTTCTTGCAAGTTGCTCCTCATATAAGTTCGTAACATACAATCTTGCATGGACATACTCTACATCATTTAAATTATTTACTCCTTCTATCTCTAGAAACTGGATAAATTGTTTTATATCGTTTTCATATTCGCGAACAGTTAGATTTGAATAATTTTTTTCTAATTGAATATACGCGATGAAAGCATGTAATTTATCAGATTCAATCATGCAAAACAACTCCATTACATTTCCATAGTAAAAGCCTCTAAAAGTATACAACTTTTAAGAGGCTTAAAGCAATTATATTGCTGTATTTTTCATAAAATTTCGAATTGTCGTTAGCGCTCTGTTCGCTAATTGTTCTGTTCTTGCCTTTTTATCTCTCACTTTAGGCTGTAATTCTGGGAATAAGCCAAAGTTTATATTCATAGGTTGGAAGTTCTTTGGGTCTGCTTCAGTTATATATCGCGCCATACTACCAAGTGCTGTTTCACTTGGGAATACGACTAACTCTTCCCCTTTTGCAAGTTTCGCCGCATTAATACCTGCGAGTAGCCCACTACCAGCTGATTCTACATATCCTTCTACACCCGTCATTTGTCCAGCAAAGAAAATGTTTTGATTTGCTTTTAATTGATACGTCGGTTGTAACACATATGGCGAATTGATGAACGTATTACGATGCATTACACCATATCGAACGATTTCCACATTTTCAAGACCAGGTATTAACTTCAACACTTCTTTTTGTGGACCCCATTTTAAATGCGTTTGGAATCCTACGATATTATAAAGTGTTCCAGCTGCATCATCTTGTCTAAGTTGTACAACCGCATATGGACGTTTGCCCGTTTTCGGATCTTCTAGACCTACTGGCTTCATCGGTCCGAATAACAATGTTTTGCGACCACGCTCCGCCATTACTTCTACTGGCATACAGCCTTCAAAATAAATTTCTTTCTCAAATTCTTTTAAAGGCACTACTTCTGCTGCTACTAATGCATCATAGAAGCGATTGAACTCTTCTTCTGTCATCGGACAGTTTAAATAAGCCGCTTCCCCTTTATCATAACGGGATTTCAAATATACTTTGTCCATATCGATACTGTCTTTTTCCACAATTGGAGCAGCAGCATCGTAGAAGTATAAGTATTCTTGACCTGTCATTTTTTGAACTTTTTCTGCAAGTGCTGGAGAAGTTAAAGGCCCTGTTGCGATAACCGTAATACCTTCTGGGATTTCCGTTACTTCTCCACTCACAACTTCAATCAATGGATGATTGCGAATAGCCTCTGTCACTCTTCCAGCAAAATCATGTCGATCAACTGCAAGTGCACCACCAGCTGGTACACTACTATTATCAGCGGACTCAATAATAAGGGAATCTAACATACGCATTTCTTCTTTAATAACGCCTACAGCATTCGTTAAATTATTTGCTCGAAGGGAATTGGAACATACTAGCTCCGCAAATTTATCTGTATGATGAGCTGGTGTTTGTTTTACAGGGCGCATTTCATAAAGACGCACTTTCACGCCTCTTTTTGCAATTTGCCAAGCTGCTTCACTTCCTGCAAGTCCTCCACCAATAACGTTTACAATTTCAGTCATGTCGTATCCTTCTTTCTTTAACTCTGCGGATCTTCTTTATAGTCGCAAGAAACGCATTGTATTTGTATACCTTTTTTCAATTTCTTCTCTACTAGCATAGCATTACATTTAGGACATGGTCGATTGATAGGCTTGTCCCACGAAACAAAATCACATGTTGGGTATTGGTCACAGCCGTAAAACAATCGTTTTGTTTTACTTTTTCGTTCGACAATCTGCCCTTTTTTACAAGATGGACATGGCACGCCAATTTCCTTAATAATCGCTTTTGTATTTCTACAATCCGGAAAATTGCTACAAGCCATAAATTTACCATAGCGTCCTAATTTATATACCATGGGAGAACCACAATTTTCACAGTCCTCTCCAGTAGGTTCATCTTTTATGACGATTTTTTCCATTTCAGCATCTGCATGCTCCACGTGTTTCGCAAAGTCTTGGTAGAAACCATCAATTACTTCTACCCATTTCACTTGTCCTTCTTCGACACTATCTAAATCTTGTTCCATTTGAACAGTAAATTCAATATCCAAAATGTTCGGAAAAAATTCTAATACGAGTTGATGGACAATCATTCCAAGTTCAGTAGGCACGAAACGTTTCGTTTCTAATGCAACATACCCTCTTTTTTGAATCGTATCGAGCGTCGGTGCGTAAGTGGATGGTCTACCTATCCCTAGCTCTTCTAGTGTTTTTACGAGTCTTGCTTCCGAATATCTTGGAGGCGGTTGCGTAAAATGCTGCTTCGGTTCAATGGATAAAGCACTTACTTTATCTCCGACCGCTAACACAGGTAAAAGTTTGTCTTTATCATCTGTTTGATCATCTGATCCTTCTACATACACTTTCATAAAACCAGGGAATTTTATTTGCGAACCATTTGCACGAAATACAGCTTCCCCGTTTTTCAAATCTACTGCAACTGTATCTAAAATGGCAGGAGCCATTTGACTGGCGATAAATCGTTCCCATATTAACTTGTACAAACGAAATAAGTCACGAGACAAAATTGCCTTCAACTCATTTGGTGTTCTTAAAACACTTGTAGGACGTACTGCTTCATGGGCATCTTGTGCTTTTTTTGACTGTTTTTCTGCTTTTTTCGTTGCAATAAACTCTGAACCGTATTCTTGTGTTATGAATTCTTGTGCATCTGCTTTTGCAGTTTCCGAAATTCGCGTAGAGTCTGTTCGCATGTAAGTAATTAGACCGACAGTACCTTCTTTTTTACCAAGATCAATACCTTCGTATAATTGTTGCGCAAGCATCATCGTTTTTCTAGCTCTAAAGTTGAGCTTGCGAGCCGCTTCTTGTTGAAGGGATGAAGTCGTAAAAGAAGGCGCGGGATTTCTTTTGCGCTCTTTTTTCACTACGTTCGTTACTTCGAATTTTTTGCCCTTCATCACATTTAAAATTGCTTTTACTTCTTGCTCATTTGACAGCTTTACTTTTTCTTTTTCCGTACCGTAATAAAGTGCATCAAATGCTTTCTTATCTTTTTCGAATTGCCCTTCAATCGTCCAGTACTCCTCAGGGACAAAATTATTAATTTCGTTTTCGCGGTCAATGATCAAACGAAGTGCAACGGATTGAACACGGCCTGCCGAAAGACCTTTTTTGACTTTCTTCCATAGTATAGGGCTAATATTGTAACCTACGAGGCGATCCAAAATTCTTCTTGCTTGCTGTGCATCTACTAAATCCATATTAATCGGTCTAGGATGCTTAAAAGATTCTAGAATGGCATCTTTTGTAATTTCATTAAATACAACACGACAATCAGATTCAATATCAACATTTAATGAGTTAGCTAAATGCCATGCAATCGCTTCCCCTTCTCTGTCGGGGTCAGCTGCGAGATATACTTTCTTCGCTTTTTTTGCCGCTTTTTTTAAATCTTGTAATATGGGACCTTTTCCACGTATCGTAATATATTTTGGCTCATAGTCATTTTCCACATCGACACCCATTTGACTTCTAGGTAAATCGCGTACATGACCGACTGATGCTTTTACTTTATATTTTTTTCCAAGGTATCGCTCAATCGTTTTTGCTTTTGCTGGCGATTCTACTATAACTAAATAATCCGACATAAATGTGCCTCCTTATAGAAGGTAACTCGCTTTATTCTACAAAACAAATACCTGTTGCAAAATGTATAACAGTTTCTTAATAAATGCAAGACTTTTCATTTTTAAATTATTTTATTCGTTTGTTATTTTAGTAATTCTTCTAGTATTTGATGTCCATCCCAAACAGGCTTCGCGCCTTCTAGTATAAGGAGATGCGGGCCTGCAGAAAGGGGGGAAAAGATAGACCCTGGAATCGCAAATATTTCTTTTCCGTTTTCAAGTGCATGTTCCATTGTCGAAACTGTACCACTTTTTGCTTTTGCTTCTGTAATAACGACACCTTGTGACAATCCACTAATGATTCGATTTCGCATAGGAAAATTCCACTTTTTTGGTGTTATATACGGAGGATATTCTGTTACTAATAACTGATTTATCGACATTTTATGCGCTAGGTCTACGTTTTGTTTTGGATACATATGAAAAAATCCAGTACCTAATACAGCAATTGTTTTTCCACCATATCGCATCGTAATTTCATGTGCTAATGTATCGGCACCTTTCGCTAGTCCACTAACGATGACATAGTTTTTTTCTATTAATGGAGGTAAAATTTTTTCAATACTACTTTTAGAGTATTCGGACGCTTCTCTTGAACCAATAATTGCAAGTTTCTTATCATTTTGCAGTAAATTTACATCACCTTTTACATATAATACTGCTGGCGGATCATACAAGTTTAATAGATTCGATGGGTAAATGGGATTAGTGTAAATAATGGGGGATATGGTATGTTTTTCATACATTTGTAGAAGTGGGATTTCGACAATTTTTTGGTACATTTGTTGTAAATTTATCGCGCGTTTTTGCGAAATTCTACAAATATTTGCAAGCTTTTGAGTCTCCATTTTGTCTAATTGAGTTAATTGTGGGTCATACTCAAGTAGAGGATTTAGCTTGTTTAAAGGAACTGGAAATACATAATGCAAAGCTAAAAATCGTTTAATGAATGTTTCATCTCTCATTTCTGCCCTCCTATAAAAATAGTACGGTAGCATCATTCGATGCACCGTACTACTAATATTAATGTGTTTTACAAGCGTCGTAAAGTCCTGCTTCTTTTATTGCTTCTATTAAAGTTTCACCAATTACAGATGGAGTTGCAGCAACTTTCATTCCTGCATCTTTCATCGCTTGGATTTTTCCTTCTGCAGTACCTTGGCCACCAGAGATAATTGCTCCAGCATGTCCCATACGTTTTCCTTCAGGAGCTGTTTGACCACCAATAAATCCTACAACTGGTTTTTTCATGTTTGCTTTAATCCATGCTGCTGCTTCTTCTTCTGCAGTACCACCGATCTCACCAATCATTACAACTGCATACGTTTCTTCATCTTCATTGAATGCAGTTAATGCATCGATAAAGTTTGTTCCGTTTACAGGATCTCCACCAATACCTACAGCTGTTGTTTGACCGATACCAGCTTGTGTTAACTGATGAACTGCTTCATACGTTAATGTACCAGAACGTGATACAACGCCTACATGACCTTTTGTATGAATATATCCTGGCATAATACCGATTTTACATTCGTCTGCCGTAATAACACCTGGGCAGTTTGGTCCTACTAGACGAGTTTTCTTGCCTTCCATATAACGTTTTACGTTTACCATGTCAAGCACTGGGATATGTTCTGTAATACAGATTGTCATATCTAGATCGGCATCTACCGCCTCCATAATCGCATCAGCAGCAAATGGAGCTGGTACATAAATTACGGAAACGTTCGCACCAGTAGCTTTTACAGCATCTTCTACTGTATTGAAAACTGGAACGCCTTCTACTTCTGTACCACCTTTACCAGGTGTAACCCCAGCAACGATTTTCGTACCGTATTCAAGCATTTGTTTTGTATGGAAAAGAGCAGTTGAGCCCGTAATTCCTTGAACGATTACTTTCGTATCTTTATTAATATATACGCCCACAATATGTCCCTGCCTTTCTTATCCTACAAGATTAACGATTTTTTGAGCACCGTCTGCCATTGAGTCAGCAGCGATTATATTTAAGCCGGATTCATTTAATAATTTTTTACCTAAATCGACATTTGTACCTTCTAAACGAACTACTAATGGCACAGAAAGTCCTACTTCTTTCGCAGCAATAATAACACCTTCTGCGATAACGTCACATTTCATAATACCACCGAAGATATTTACGAAAATACCTTTTACGTTTGCATCAGAAAGGATGATTTTGAATGCTTCTGTAACTTTTTCAGCTGTAGCACCGCCCCCAACGTCCAGGAAGTTTGCGGGTGAACCGCCGTAATAGCTGATCGTATCCATCGTAGCCATTGCAAGACCTGCTCCATTAACCATACAACCAATATTTCCATCTAATGAAATATAGCTTAAGTCATATTTAGAAGCTTCGATTTCTTTTGCATCTTCTTCATCAAAATCACGCATTTCTAAAATATCGCTATGGCGATATAAAGCGTTTGCATCGAAGTTGAATTTTGCATCAAGCGCTAATACATTGTCATCCGCAGTTACTACTAACGGGTTGATCTCAACGATTGAAGCATCTTTTTCTTTATACACTTGGTATAAGCCAAGCATAAATTTAGCTGCTTTATTAACAAGTTTTGCTGGAATATTCATATTAAAAGCCATGCGACGAGCTTGGAAACCTGTTAAACCTACAACAGGGTCAATCTCTTCATAGAAAAGCTTTTCCGGTGTATTTGCAGCTACTTCCTCGATATCCATACCGCCCTCTTCAGAGCCCATCAATGTTACACGAGAAGTTGCACGGTCTAGTACTAAACCTACATAATACTCCTTCTTAATATCGCTACCTTCTTCGATTAGTAAACGTTTAATTTCTTTACCTTCCGGACCTGTTTGGTGTGTTACTAACACTTTCCCTAAAAGTTCCTTCGCGTATTCACGTACTTCATCTAAATTTTTTGCGATTTTTACTCCACCAGCTTTACCACGACCACCTGCGTGGATTTGAGCTTTCACAACAATAACGCTTGAGCCTAACTCTTTTGCCGCTTTTACTGCCTCTTCAGGTGAAAAAGCAACAATTCCGTTTGAAACTGCTACGCCATATTGTCTGAGGAGTTGTTTCCCTTGATATTCATGGATATTCATCTTGCATCCTCCAATCAAACTTGTGTCAAGTAATATACTACCTTTTCATTGTATTAAAACTGTCACAACTTGTCCACAAAAGTCTAGTATTTATATAATTTATCGAATATTCCAATTTCATAACGGAAGAATTAGAATGGTAGATTGCTTTTTCCTTTTTCCTGATCAACTTTATAAATAAAAGCAAACACCTCTGCCACCGCTTGATATAACTCCTCCGGGATGGACTGATTAATATCAAGCTGACCAAGAAGTCCTACTAAACTTGCATCTTGTTGAATAGGTACATCATGTTCTTTTGCTTTTGCTAATATATTTTCGGCAATTTTTCCTTTTCCTTTTGCAACTACAGTCGGCGCATCCACAACACCAGGTTTATACGTTAGTGCAATCGCTTCTTTTCGGACTTGTTTCTCTTCTGTCATATGCGTATATCCACTCCTTGCGATTCCTTCGAAGCTACTTTTGACTGGAAATTTGATGCAAGTTTTTGTTCTTCAAATGTTTTCACAAATAAACCAGATAATGTGTATCCAACTGCTATTAACCCATCTTTTAGAGTCGTTTTAAATGCATTGGCGATCTGCTGCAATTGCGCGTCATCGTTGTACACAGTGATTGTTACTATTCTATTTTGCACTTGCATATCCACTATTGTTTCATCTAGCGTCTCTAAATTTAAATAAAACATAATTCTCGCAAAATCGGAATCTATTTTACCGTCTTCTTTCATCCGACCTTTCCACTCAAGCGTCGCATCCATTTTCTTCCCTAGAAATTCTAGCGGCACTTGCATAAGCAGTTGATGTTGAGGTCCGTTTTCACCCGACAAAATTTGCAAACCATTCATTCGTCCAAGTAACCCCTCTGCACTATCTCTTAGTGATGCAGAAATACTGTGATGTTGTATCAGTTCGACTAATTGAGGCTTTAACTGGAGCGCAATATTTCTTATTTCTTCCGTGTTATTTCCTAGTTTTGCTTCATAACTAAATCCTAGTGATTTTAATACTTCTTTCATCGCATGTTCAAACGCTTTTCCATCCAATTGGTTTAATACAGACTGCTCTGACTGAGTGATTAACTGCGAGTTTAAACTATTAGGGCTACTTTTTACTGTTGTAATTACTTGTTGTAATACTTGGCTAATACTTTCTACTGTTTGTCCTTTTCCAAGTAGTGTCACTAAATGCTCTTTAGCGGTTAAACGATTTGTATCTTCCCTGAAAATGGCCTGTTGACTTTGTTCTGCAAATATTTTAACAAGCGCATTATGGATTGGTTGGAGTTGACTATTTTCTTTTAACAAAGGCAACACTTGTTCTTTTTGCCCTACTGTCAATAATGGTTGTGCATTTATCCAGTTACTCAATTGTTCCACTATTACCCCTTTTTCAATTGGAGCAGCTTGTGCCAATTGTGCCATCCATTGACCCGCTGAATTAAGTAACGACTGCTGACTAACTAGAGGTGTAGGGGTCGATAAAGAGGCCGCTGCTGGTAATACTGCCACTTCTTTTAATGCTTGCAAAATAGGTAATCTTGTCGAAACACTTGTTTGCTGATTTTGAAGTATCTCTATTTGCTTTCCCAAAACCGCACCTGCAGCTGGTAAACGAAAAGGCTCTGCAATTTTTTGTAAGTTTTGCAGCACATCATTTTTTAAAGTTTGCGAAATAGTCGAATCTTGTTGTAATACTAATTTAAAATTATTTATTGATGACTGCAAGCCATCCGTGGATTTCCCGCTTATGACTGCTTCCAAAAGGTTTTGTGTGAGAGGCAACTGTAACTCTGTCATTTTTTGAATAGCCTCTAACCCCACTTTTAGCGAGACTCCTGGTGGCAACTGTTTTAGCAGCTGCTCTGCTTGTACTAGTATATCTTTCGAAATGGGTAATTGTTCTTTTAAGAAAAACTGGATAACTGCTTGCATTTCACTCGTTCTCGTCAAATTCATAGCCTGTATTAATTGGGTCGCTTGTTGTGCGAAAGTATTGCCGCCTGTTAATGGACCAGTCACTACTTTTAATTGAATTTCTGGAGACGCATTCGTTACTTGAAAAAAGTGTGCGTCTCCCGCTTTTAAAGGTGTTTCCAGTTTTGCGATGACTTTCTGATTGCCTATTTGCACTTCTGCGGTTTGGTTAGGATATAGTTTTTTTATCACTCCGTGTACTACTTGTCCTTCTTTCATCGGCATTTGTTTACTAGTTGTAACAACTTTAGATGACTGTGCTACAATAGATGAAAAAGATGTAGAAGTCATATATTCACCTCATTTTTTTAAAATGGACTTAATCGGTTCAAACGTTTTTCGATGATGTTCAGTAGGTCCGTATTTCTCTATCCGTTCAACATGCTCTTTTGTCCCGTATCCAGCATGTTTATTGAATAAATACTGTGGATATTTTTCGTGTAATTGATCCATGTATTCATCGCGAGCTGTTTTAGCAAGTATCGATGCCGCGGCAATTACTAAGCTTTGTGCATCCCCTTTTATAATAGAGTGCGTTTGTATATCAATCGGTAACTTCATCGCATCTACTAGCACAATGGAAGGTCGTTTATGTAATTGTAAAACCGATTCTGTCATAGATTGCTTTGTTGCTTCGTAAATATTTAGCTCATCAATTTTTTCGACGGTCTGAAAATGAATGAAATAGCTTATCGCATTGTTTTTAATTTTTATAGCTAGTTCATTTCGCTTTTCCTTTGAAAGCTGCTTGGAATCGTTTAAGCCAATTAGATCTTCTGCATCATTATTTAATATGACTGCCGCTGTCACTACAGGTCCCGCTAAAGGTCCTCTTCCCGCTTCATCGACTCCAGCCACAAGCTCATTTTCGTTTGCACAATAACTTCGATCGAATAATACTTTCGCTTCATGTGCTTGTTTTTCCACTAATATCATTTGCTGTTTTCTGTTCCAACTTTTCAATAGTTTTTGTGCACCAATTCTAGTGTCATTTTCTAATTCTTGTATCCAAGTTTCTGAACCAGTTGCTACTTCTAGTTTTTCTTTTATTTCTTTCAAACTTAACATTTTCACATCTACTTTCTCTTGCTTATTATTCTGTATCGGTCATTTTTCTGTATAATTAAAAAGCGCTTGCATACTTTCATTTTTTTTCTAACTATATGAATCTATAATTCATATTGTAGAGATAATGTGTCGTAAGGATAGGATCTTTGAGTTTGTCGTGTTGAGCGGTCTTTTTGTCGTGCTCGGGGTAGTCTTTGTCGTGTTCAAAGGCTAGTTTGTCGCGTTCGCAGTGGATTTTGTCTCATTCTACCATATACTGTAAAATTCAGAACTGATTAGTTAGTAATTTTCGTGGATTGGAGCGGAAGGGCGGCGACTCCAGCCGGATCAGCGAGACAGATGAAACATCACAACGTACGCGTAGCGTCGGTGATGGTTCATCGCTCACCCGGCGGAAAGCGTCCGCCCTGCAGCGGAAATCCCTGCGGGCACTAAACAGCGCTTTTTTTACGACGCACTATTTCTAAACTATCCCCTTATCATAAATTTTACTATGTTCGAATGAACGAGAAAACCCTCTTTACCATATGGCAAAAAGGGTATATTTTCACATTAATATTCATCAACAAAATCAAAAGTCAACTTACCAAGATGTAGATTACGGACATCTCGAACAATTAGCTCCGCGACTTGATCGTAATCAATTTCTCCTCCACCTGCATAACATCTTCGTAACTTTCCAATATGGTCGAACGTTTCCACTAAATCCTCACTAACCTCTGTTAGCTGATAACGTTCTTCCATACGCTTTGGATAATGCTCTTGTAGAAAACGAAGCCCATAAACAGCTAGGTCTTCCATATTGATCACTGCATCTTTTATCGCACCAGTAAGCGCCAACTTATATCCAACTTGCTGATCTTCAAACCTTGGCCATAGAATACCCGGTGTATCGAGTAGTTCTATTTCCTTTTCTACTTTGATCCACTGTTGTCTTTTGGTCACACCTGGTGTATTACCGGTTCTCGCAATATTTTTCTTCGCAAATCGGTTTATGAGTGTAGATTTTCCTACGTTCGGAATTCCAACAATCATTGCTCGAATGGCACGAGGTTTAATGCCTCGATCTTTCATACGATCCCATTTCGGCTTTAAAAGCTCTTTAGCGGCTTTGAAAACAGTTTGTAATCCTTTTCCTTCTAAAGAGTTTATCGCAACAGCAGGATGCCCTTTTGACTCAAAATAAGCTATCCATTTTTTCGTCTGCGCTTCATCCGCCATATCCATTTTGTTTAAGATAAGTAATCTTGTTTTTTGATGAACAACTTCGTCAATCATCGGATTTCTAGAAGATAACGGCAAACGCGCATCTATCAACTCAAATATAATATCAACTAGTTTTAAGTTTTCCGTTACTTCTCTTCTCGCTTTGGCCATATGACCAGGAAACCATTGAATCGTCATTTCGTTCCACCCTCTTTACTTTACAAAACCAATATCATCCATTGGCCAGAACACGAAGTTCGTATTTCCGATTACCTCGTCGATCGCAACAAGTCCAATATGTCTACTATCTTTACTATATCTGCGATTATCTCCCATGACGAATATGTATCCTTCCGGGATTTCATTAACTAGTGCAGCAGTCTCTTCTAATGTGAAGTCTTCCGTCAGTGTTCCTTCACTAATTTCACTTTTATACTGTT
This sequence comes from Psychrobacillus sp. NPDC096426, assembly GCF_044762745.1. Taxonomy (NCBI): domain Bacteria; kingdom Bacillati; phylum Bacillota; class Bacilli; order Caryophanales; family Bacillaceae; genus Psychrobacillus; species Psychrobacillus sp. NPDC096426. The sequence continues at coordinate 195,504 of NZ_JBIWEX010000003.1, forward strand.
CTAAATACGGTTCTGGTAGTGCTTTTCCATTAATCAATAATTGGTCATTTTTAAACTCTACATGATCGCCAGGTAGACCAATTACTCGTTTAATATAATTCTTTTGTTCTGGTGCATGAAATACTACTATATCGTAACGATCTGGTTTGCCAACCATGTATCCGATTTTGTTAACAACCATACGATCCCCATTATGTAAAGTAGGCATCATGGATTCTCCGTCTACTACAATTGGTGTAAATAAAAAGAAACGAATTATTGCTGCTAGTCCAAAAGCGATTAAAAGGGCTTTCGACCACTCCCATAATTCATTCTTTTCCTTTTTTACTTGTTCCATCAATTTGCCTCCTTTATTCACTCTCTATATTGTACAAGGAAAATTAGTTTCAAGCAAAAGGAATGACAACTTTTCTTTTAAAAAGAAAAAATGTTGTAGCAAAAGTGGCATCACCTTCACTACAACATTTACTTTATTGTCTAGACTTCAGCGCCTAGCCCCTCGGGGTCAAATGAGAAATAGCTGTGGTGGCTGAAGAACTGCCTCCTCGCTATTCCCCATTTGCCTGTCGGGGCTGTGACAGGCGCTTCCGCTTTTCTAAGACTATTAGCGACGTTCTTTAATACGAGCTGCTTTACCACGTAGTTCACGTAAGTAGTACAATTTAGCACGACGAACTTTACCACGACGAACAACTTCTAAGTTTGCAATTTTTGGTGTGTGTACAGGGAATGTACGTTCAACACCAACGCCAGAAGAAATTTTACGAACTGTGAAAGTTTCGCTAATTCCGCCACCACGACGTTTAATTACAACACCTTCGTACATTTGGATACGTTCGCGAGTTCCCTCTACTACCTTAACGTGTACACGAACAGTGTCACCAGGACGGAAAGTAGGAAGATCTGAGCGTAATTGTTCTTTTGTGATTTCTGAAATAATGTTTTGCATCATTTTCTCTCCTTCTCTAGAATGCTCTTACACACATTAACTGTTGCAGCGGAACACCCAAAATCAATACTTTACATAAAAGTACATAATAGAATATATCATAACTATTTGTTACATGCAATTATAATTTGCTTTTTAATTCATTAATAAATTGTATTTCCGCTTCTTCTAATTCAACACGGTCTAATAAATCGGGTCTTCTTTCTACCGTTCGTTTTAGCGACTGCTCTCTTCTCCATTTATCAATGGCCGCATGATTACCGGACAATAAAACATCTGGCACTTTATAGCCACGAAATTCTACTGGACGAGTATAATGCGGATGCTCTAACAATCCAGTCGAAAAAGAATCTTGTTCATGTGATTCAGCTTTTCCTAGTACATTTGGCAAAAGTCTCACAACGCTGTCAACAACAGTCATCGCTGCTAACTCTCCACCTGTTAGAACGAAATCGCCAATGGAAATCTCATCTGTCACCAAATGTTCTCGAATGCGTTCGTCATAGCCTTCATAATGACCGCAAATGAGTAGGAGTTCTTCTTCGTTCGCAAGTTCTTCTGCTTTTTGTTGCGTAAATCGCTCTCCTTGAGGGCAAAGAAGAATAATACGTCGTTTGTGTTCCCTTTGTGTAATAAGCGCTTCTACTGCATTAAAAATAGGTTCTGGCTTCAACACCATACCAGCACCGCCGCCATATGGATAATCATCTACTTGATGATGTTTATTGCCAGAAAAGTCTCGGAAGTTTACTACGTTAATCGCAACTTCCTCTTTTTCCTGCGCTTTTTTCAAAATAGAGGAATTAAAAACTCCCGTAAACATCTCTGGAAAAAGCGAAAGAATATGAATGTTCATCATGATAACAAACCATCCAGCACGTCAATCGTGATTTTTTTATTTGCAATATCGACCGTTTTAACAACGTCCTCGATATACGGGATATAATGTGTTTTTCCTTTTACAGGTTGCACTGCCCAAACGTCATTTGCTCCTGTTTGAATGATTTCCGTAACAGTCCCTATATCTTCGCCTTCTAAAGATACAACAGAACATCCAATAATTTCGTGGTAATAAAATTCATTCTCTTCTAAATCAGAAAGATATTTTTCTGATACTTTTAATACAGCATCACGGAAAGCTTCTACGTCTTTTAATAATGTATATCCCTCAAATGTTAATAAATCAAAGTTTTTATGCTTTCGATGACTAGCCACTTTGACAATAATCGGTTTAGATCCATCTGCTTTATAAAGTCCAAGCTCGCTACCTACTTCATAGCGTTCATCTGCAAAGTCAGTAGTTGAAATAACGCGAACTTCTCCCCAAATACCATGCGTGTTTACAATTTTCCCGACATTAAACCATTCCATTAAAAAAATTCCTCCTATCTAGAAAAGCGCAAGCGCCTATGTTAGAGGATTACAGTCTAAATTCGCGACATCGTGTTGCAACGACTGTATGACCTGCATCCTGCAGGCCTCCGACAGGCAAGGCGCTGGACCTATCAAAAAAGGAAGAACAAAGTGTTCTCCCTTAATCTTGAATGTCGACATATGTTTTTTTCTTTTGGTGACTGCCTGCTGCTGAGTAAACAATAGTACGAATCGCTTTTGCTACTCGCCCTTGTTTGCCAATTACTTTTCCCATATCTTCAGGATGAACAGAAAGTTTATAAACTATACGGTTTACATTTTCCTCTTTTTCAACTTGAACTTTATCAGGATAATCAACTAATGGTTTTACGATTGCTTCGATCAGCTGCTTCACATTGTCCCCTCCGATTATTTGCCGAGTTTTACGTTATGGAATTTTTCCATAATTCCTTGTTCTGAGAACAAGTTACGTACTGTATCAGATGGTTTCGCACCGTCTTGAAGCCATTTTAACGCTAATTCTTCGTTAATTTTAACTTCAGCTGGTTTTGTAAGTGGGTTGTAAGTACCTACTGTTTCGATTTGACGACCATCACGTGGTGAGCGAGAGTCTGCTACTACAATACGATAGAAAGGAGATTTTTTTGCTCCCATACGTTTTAAACGAATTTTAACTGCCATTTTTATTGCACCTCCGAATAGTTTCACACAAGATAGTATATTATCAAGCTTTTATTTGTTTGTAAAGTGTTTTTTCTTAACACCTTATTTTTTTCTAAATTTTTCACTTAAAAAGTGAGTCTAAACCAGGCATTCTCATCTTTTTCTTTCCTTTTTGTTGCATGTTCGTCATTTGTTTCATCATTTTTTTCATGTCTTCAAATTGTTTCAATAATCTGTTCACGTCTTGAATGGACGTACCAGACCCTTTCGCAATTCGTTTCTTTCTTGGGCCATTGATCACTTCAGGCGTTGTTTTTTCTTGCTTAGTCATCGAATAAATGATTGCTTCTACGCGATCCATTTGCTTTTCGTCGACTTTCGCATTTTCAAGCCCTTTAATCTTGCCTGCTCCTGGAAGCATTTTTAATATTTCATCTAATGGTCCCATTTGTTTCACTTGACTAATTTGCTCTAAAAAGTCATCAAATGTAAAAGATTGTGTGCGGAATTTTTCTTCTAATTCCTTCGCTTTTTCTTCGTCTACATTTGCTTGGGCTTTTTCGATAAGAGACATCATATCTCCCATACCTAAAATACGGGAAGCCATTCGTTCTGGATGGAAGGCTTCTAAAGCATCCATCTTTTCACCCATCCCGACAAATTTAATCGGCTTTTGCGTTACGGAACGAATAGATAAAGCCGCACCACCACGAGTATCGCCGTCCAGTTTTGTTAAGACAACGCCGGTGATACCAATAGTTTCATTAAAATTATTCGCTACATTGACTGCATCTTGCCCTGTCATCGCATCGACAACTAAGAAGATTTCATCTGGTTCTTTGATCGCACGAATATCTTTTAACTCTTGCATAAGTGTTTCGTCAATATGAAGTCGACCTGCTGTATCGACAATAACGACATCATGATGCTCTTCTTTTGCATGTTCCAGCGCCTGTTTCACAATTTCAACAGGTGAAATGTCTGTCCCTAATGCAAAGACCGGTAAAGATAACTGTTTCCCGAGCGTTTCTAGCTGTTTTACAGCTGCTGGGCGATAAATATCGGCAGCAACGAGTAAAGGCTTCTTGTTGTACTTTTTACGCAGTACATTCGCTAGTTTCCCAGTAGTTGTTGTTTTACCTGCACCTTGAAGTCCAACCATCATAATGACAGTCGGAGGTCTCGTTGCAAAAGAAATTTGACTTTGCTCGCCGCCCATTAACTCCGTTAGTTCATCTTTAACGATCTTAATGACATGTTGACCAGGAGTTAAGCTTTTCATCACTTCTTGACCAACTGCTCGTTCGGATACGTTTTTGACAAATTCTTTTACTACTTTTAAGTTAACGTCTGCTTCGATTAACGCACGCCTTACGTCTTTCATCATTTCTTTAACGTCTGCTTCAGAAATTTTTCCTTTGCCTTTGATTTTCTGAAGCGTCCCTTGGAGTCGCTCAGCTAATCCTTCAAATGCCATGTATGCCGCCTCCTAATCCCATTCTTTTAATTGATTAATGAGTTGAATCAGTGTTTCTTCAGATGATTGTTCCTTTACTACTAGCAGTAGCTGGTCAATCGTTTCCTGCCGTTTTTCAAATTTCGTAAACAGATTAAGCTTTTCTTCATACTCTTCTAACATTGCTTCTGTTCGCCGAATATTATCATAAACTGCTTGTCTCGAAATATCATATTCTTCTGCTATTTCTCCAAGTGATAAATCATCTAAATAATAAAGCTGCATATAGCTTCTTTGTTTATCGGTTAATAAAGCCTGGTAAAAATCGAAGAGAAAATTCATACGAGTTGTTTTTTCAATCATTCCCATCTCTCCTTACCATTTTGAATGGTCTTACTCTAGTTTAGTAATAGAAAATGTAACTGTCAAGTAATTTTACTTGTCTTCTTCATTTTCATGCTCTAGGCCTTCTGCGAAAAGTCCATATACATATTTCTCTGCATCAAATGGTTGTAAATCATCCATTTGTTCTCCAAGACCAACGAATTTTACTGGTATATGCAATTTCGTGCGAATAGCTAACACGATACCACCTTTTGCAGTACCATCTAACTTTGTTAATACGATACCCGTAACATTTGTTGCTTCTTTAAACGTTTGCGCTTGCACAAGTGCATTTTGACCTGTCGTAGCGTCAAGCGCAAGTAAAACTTCATGTGGAGCGTTCGGTATTTCCCGAGAAATAACGCGATGAATTTTTTCTAATTCATTCATTAAGTTTACTTTGTTTTGAAGACGACCAGCAGTATCACATATTAATACATCTGCATTTCTCGTTTTGGCTGCTCTAATAGCATCGTACATAACCGCAGCAGGGTCAGAGCCTTCCGCTTGTTTAATCACTTCTACACCTACTCTGTCGCCCCAAACTTGAAGTTGGTCAATAGCACCTGCACGGAATGTGTCTCCTGCAGCGAGCATTACTTTCTTCCCTTCACCTTTTAGACGATGCGCTAGTTTTCCTATCGTAGTAGTTTTCCCAACACCATTTACACCGACGAATAAAATAACAGATAATCCCTCTTCTTCCAGTTTTAAATCTGTTATATTTTCATCGCCCGCTTCATAAATTTCTACTAATTTTTCCGAAATAACCGACTGGATTCCCGCAGTGTCCTTTATGTTTTTTCGCTGTACTTCAAAGCGTAATGCTTCCATTAGCTCATCTACCGTTTCAAAACCAACGTCTGCTTGCAGTAAAATTTCTTCCAATTCTTCGAAAAAATCTTCATCTACTTTACGATACTTCGCAACAAGGTCATTTACTTTAGAAGTAAACTGGTTTCTCGTTTTTGCTAATCCTTCTTTAAACTTATTTGTAATCGTAACCGTCTCTTGGACTTCTTCTGTTGTCCCAAGCATTTTCTCTTTTAACTTTTTAAAAAAACTCATCCGTATAAACTCCTTTACGTTACTAATTGTTCTTCTAGTTTAACAGAAACTAATTTGGAAATTCCGGACTCTTGCATCGTAATACCATACAAAACATCCGCACCTTCCATTGTTCCTTTTCGGTGCGTAATAACGATAAATTGTGTGTTGTGACTGAACTTTTTCAAATAATCACTATAACGAGTAACATTTGCTTCATCTAGCGCTGCTTCCACCTCATCCAAAATACAAAATGGAACTGGTCTTGTATGAAGAATTGCAAATAGTAAAGCAATCGCTGTTAGTGCACGCTCCCCGCCCGACAACAAGGAAAGGTTTTGCAATTTTTTCCCTGGAGGCTGCGCGATAATATCAATCCCTGTATCCAATAAAGAAGTCGGATCCGTCAAGATTAAGTCTGCCTGACCACCACCGAACAGTTCACGGAATACTACTTTAAAATGTTTTTGTATTTCCTGGAAAGTCGTTTCAAAACGAATTGTCATCTCTTCGTCCATCTCTTTGATCACTTCATGCAACGTCTCTTGGGCAGATAATAAATCTTCTCTTTGCTCGGTCAAAAATGCATGGCGTTCACTCACTTGCTCGAATTCTTGAATAGACCCTAAATTAATCGGTCCAAGTTCCTCAATAGAAAGTTTCAAAAGCTTCACTTTTTTACGAGCCAATTCTTCTTCTAGCGTAAATGGAAAATCGCGCTCTGCCTCTTCTAAAGTCATTTCATACGTTTCTTCTAAATGATGTTGTAAAGTATTCATCTCTACTTCTATCTTACTTAGCTTGATTTCCAAATCTCGTTCTACATTTGTATGTAGGTTCGCTTCATTTTGCACTGCCTTTAAAGCATGTTCGAGCTTACTTATTTGATGCACAAGGTCAAGCCTATTTGTTTTATCAGCTTGAATTTGTCCAACTAAATGATCTTTTTTCTCTTTCAGTTGACCAATCAATAAAACAAGCTCCTCGGCGGAAGTACCACCTTGTTCATCATTTTCGTACCAGGCAATTTCTTTTTGCAATGTCGCCACTTTTTGAGTACTCGTTAAAATTGAGCTTTCTAGCTGAGCTCTTTCTTTTTCTTGCTGAGAAACTTGTTCGTTTACTACAGCGATATGAGATAGTAGCTCTCCAAGTTCATTTTGAAACTTATCTTTTTCTTCCATGGATTGTTGTTTCAGCAATTGTAGTTGATCAATTGTTTGTGAAATAGTAGCTAATGATTCCTTAATCTCAGCATTTCTAATCGCAGTTTGATCTTTTTTACGAACGAGGTTCTCTTGTAAATGATTCTTTTCGTTTTTTTCCTCATCGTATTCAAGTAATTGATGCGTAAGTCTGGAAATGATCGCGGCACATTCTCTCGTTTCAGAAAGCAGTCTATGCTCTTCCCCCCGTAATGTTTCGCCCATAAGCCGCGTTTCCTCTAATTCAATTTTTAACTGCTGAACTTCTTGTTTCCTAGAAGAAACGGCTTTTTCCGCTTGGTAAACAGACTTTTCTAGTTCAATTAGCTTGTCATTTAATTGATCCAGCTCGGCTTTACGTGTAAACAGGGAGGATTGCTGTTTCACCGAACCACCAGTAAGTGAACCACCTGCGTTGACTACATCTCCATCTAACGTGACAAATCGGAATTTATATTGCAAACGAGACGCCATTTCATTTGCGCCTTTTAAATCTTTTGCAATAATAATATTCCCGAGCAAGTTTTCCACAATAATTTGATAGCCGTCACTATAATTAACAAGCTTATCTGCTGTATTGACAAATGATGGATGCCCGCTGATCGAAGCTAATGTATGCTCGTTTAGTTTACGAGACTTCATCACTTGGAGCGGTAAAAATGTTGCTCTACCGACCCTTTTCTTTTTCAACCATTCAATCGCCATTCGCGCATCTTGGCTCGTATCTGTAATAATATGCTGAGATTGCTGACCAATAGCCGTATCAATTGCATTCATATACTCATGTGGTATTTGGATGAGCTCTGCTACTGCCCCATGAATTCCTTGTAATTCTTTTTTATCTCTCGCTTTTAATACTTCTTTTACACCTTGAAAAAATCCTGAAAACTCGGATTCCAACTCCTCGAGCGAATCTTTTCTTGCTTGCATTTGATGCTTCATTTGATACGCTTTTTGGAGCATTGTTTGCTGCTCTTCAAATGTCGTTTCCAGTTGTTCCGAAGCTTCTCGTTTCTGCGCGAAGTCGTGTAGTTTTTGTTCTAATTCTTTTTGACAAGTTGCTAGTAATTTGTCTAATTCCTGTTTACGGGAAGTAAGTTTTTCTAACTCTTCTTTTATGTCCCGATAGTCTTCAATCATTTTTTCGGAAGAAACATGTTCAAAATGCAATTGCTGCTCCATATGCTTCATTTCATTTTTCATCGTTGCTTCTTCGTTTAATAAATCGATATATGTGCTTTTTAACTCTTCTATTTCGTCTTCTACTTCTGAGGCAGATTTACTTAATACGAGATCGATTTGATGCTTTTTAGCACGAAGTTCTTTTAACAGAGATTGTTTTTGCGATTTGGAAACATTATTTTCTTTTAATTGTTGCTCTAAAGAAACAAGTTTTTCTTGTTCCTCTTCTAGCGTTTTTCTTAGTTGCGAAATTTGCTGACTTGCATTATGTTGCTTTTCTGCAAGTAAAAGCTTCCGACCTTCTAACCGCTCTAATTCAGAACTTGTCTCTACTAATTCACTTTGTTCTGCATCCAACTTCTCATCTATTTGAGACATTGTTTTTCGATCTTTTTGAATAGAAACTTCCATCGTATGAATTTGTTCTAAAAGTGCTTTTTTCGTTTCTTCCATTGCTTGTAATTTACTATGTAATGCAGCGTTCTCTTGTACATATAATCGTAAATCATGCGCAATTACAGCAATCTCAATACCTTTTAGTTCCTCTGACATTCTCAAATAGTCGGATGCAAGGGAAGACTGGATTTGTAAAGGCTCCATGCGACTATCTAATTCATGTAATATATCTAATACACGATTTAAATTATCGTCTGTTTCGATTAATTTAAATTCCGCTTTCTTTTTTCGCTGTTTGTATTTTAATACACCAGCAGTTTCCTCAAAAATAGTTCTTCTATCTTCCGGACGACTATTTAATATTTCATCGACTCGACCTTGTGAAATAATCGAAAAAGCTTCTTTCCCAAGACCAGAATCCATAAACAAATCCGTAATATCTTTTAATCTACAAGTTTGTTTGTTCAATAAATATTCGCTATCGCCGGATCTAAAAACCCTTCTTGTTACGCTAATTTCTGCAAAATCGAGCGGCACCAAGTTATCCGAGTTATCTAATATTAATGTAACTTCCGCAAAGTTTAACGCTTTTCTAGAATCACTTCCCGCAAAAATAACATCTTCCATTTTTGCACCACGTAGTGATTTAGCGGATTGTTCTCCTAGTACCCATCGTATCGCATCGGTTACATTACTTTTCCCACTTCCATTAGGACCTACAACCGCTGTAACACCCGGTACAAAATCTATGCCAATCCGGTCTGCAAATGACTTAAAACCAATAATTTCTAATCGTTTAAGGAACAATGATTATTCCCCCTGTTCTTGATCCTTTATTGCAAGTATCGCTAGTCTTGCTGCTTGTTGCTCTGCTTCTTTTTTAGAACGACCTTTTCCAATTCCTAATTCTTTTGCGTTTAGTAAAACACGCGAAACAAACGTGCGATTATGCGCAGGTCCTTTTTCCTCTACAATTTCATAGCTAAGTGTTCCATTATTATGTTGTTGAATAACTTCTTGTAATTGACTTTTATAATCCATCACATGCGAAAAAGCACCGAGTTCTATTTTCGGAAAAACAATTTTTTCTAGAAAGGAGACGACTTCGTCTAACCCCTGGTCCAAATATAATGCGCCCACAAACGCCTCAAAAACGTCTGCAAGTAACGCTGGTCTTTCTCGTCCGCCTGTTAATTCTTCTCCTTTTCCTAACAATACATACTTACCAAAGTTTAACTCATTGGCAAATAATACGAGCGAAGGCTCACAGACGATTGCTGCACGGAGCTTTGTTAACTCCCCTTCACTCATCGTCGTATATTGTTGAAACAAATATTGGGAAACGGATAGTTCTAATACAGCGTCACCAAGAAATTCTAAGCGTTCATTATCGGCAAAAAATTTCCGTCGATGCTCATTCACATAGGATGAATGGGTAAAGGCTTGATACAATAGTGTTGGATTTTTAAATTGAATTTGAAAATGCTGTTGAAAATCTTCAAATTTTTCTTTCACATTTTCAGAGAATACTGTTTTTCTTGTATGATTATTTTTGCGATTTACTTTCATGAATAATCTGCCTTCCTCACTTTTCTGCTTTATCATGCATGCTTTTAAGTTTACCTGTTTATAAAGCATTGTGCAAAAAGAAATAGAGACGTCCTGCCCTTATTCACTTGGAATAAGTAGGACGTCTCCTCCGCTATTTGTCATTAGCTTTGTTTACTTTCAATATAGCTAACTGCACTACCTACAGTTGAAATGTTTTCAGCATCTTCATCTGAAATTTCCATATCGAACTCATCTTCCAGTTCCATTACTAATTCAACTACATCTAGGGAGTCAGCACCTAGATCATCACGGAAAGATGCTTCTAGTTTCACTTCGCTTTCGTCTACACCTAGACGATCCACGATTACTTTTGTTACGCGTTCTAATACTGTTGACACATTAGTCACCTCCCCTCAATGATTATACAAAATTCTCTCGCCTAATGAAAGAGGAGATTACATGAACATTCCACCGTTTACATGGAGAGTTTGACCCGTTATATAGTTTGCATCATCTGAAGCTAAAAACGCAACTGCTTTTGCAATATCTTCTGTGTTACCAAACTTAGCAAGTGGGATTTGGCTCAACATCTGTGCTTTCACTTCTTCTGGCAGCGCATCCGTCATATCTGTAGTGATAAACCCTGGTGCAACTGAGTTCACTGTAATATTACGACTTGCAAGCTCTAATGCCGATGTTTTCGTTAATCCAATAACACCTGCTTTTGCCGCTACATAATTCGCTTGTCCCGGATTTCCAGATACACCAACGATTGACGTAATATTAATAATACGACCAGCACGTTGTTTCATCATTTGTCTTGTGACAGCTTTCGTACATAGGAACACGCCTTTTAAATTCGTATTTAGTACATCGTCCCATTCTTGTTCTTTCATACGCATTAATAGATTATCGCGTGTAATACCTGCATTATTCACTAAAATATCAATCGATCCGAATTGTTCTAGTGTAGCATTCACCAATTCTTTGATATCTTCTGATTGATCCACATTTGCTTGTATCGCAAATGCTTCGCCACCACGTGCTTTAATCTCCTCTACTACAGCTTCTGCTTTTTCTTTGCTTCCACTATAGTTTACCGCTACTTTTGCACCTTCTTTCGCAAGGTAAAGTGCTATATCTTTCCCAATCCCGCGGGATGCTCCTGTAACAATTGCTGATTTTCCGTCTAATTTACCCATTTTTATTCTCTCCTAACAAGTCCATTACTTGTTGCAATGATTCCTCATCAAATACGCAATAAGTAGTAACAGAACGATCGATTTTTTTCACTAATCCACTTAACACTTTACCTGGACCACATTCGATAAATGTAGTGACTCCTAGTTCGATCATTTTTTGTACAGATTCTTCCCATCGAACAGGTGAATAAAGCTGCTCCACTAATAGGTTTTTAATAGTCGTGCTTTCTGTTACCGGAAGTGCGGTCACATTCGAAATAACTGGTATACTCGCTTTTTTTAAGTCAATTGAAGAGATGGCAGCATCTAATTTATCTGCTGCTGGTCGCATTAATTCGGAATGGAATGGTCCGCTTACTACTAGAGGGATTGCTCTTTTCGCACCTGCTTCTTTCGCCTTTGCCGAAGCCTCTTCCACACCAGCAGCAGTTCCAGAAATAACAATTTGACCTGGGCAATTCAAGTTCGCTACTTGTACTGTTTCACCATTTGCAGATACTTCCTTCGTTACTTCGTTTAACGAATCTTTATCTAACCCTAAAATAGCAGCCATTGCCCCTTCTCCAGCGGGTACTGCTTCATTCATAAAAAGGCCTCTTTTATGCACTAATAAAACAGCATCTTCAAAGCTCAGTACACCTGAAGCAACAAGTGCGGAATACTCCCCTAAACTATGACCTGCCGTATACTCTGGTGAAATGCCCGCATCCAAAAGTTTTTTCGCCACCATTGTACTAGTCGTCAGTAGCGCAGGTTGTGCATGGTATGTTTTTGTCAGTTCCTCCGCAGGACCTTCTAACATAATGTTCGATAAAGAAAATCCTAATACTTCATCAGCTTGCTCATAATACTTTTTACTTTCTTCATTACTTTCGATAAGCTGTTGGCCCATGCCAACTGATTGGGAGCCTTGTCCCGGAAAGATAAATGCAATTTTAGTCATTGGATAATTCCTTTCTTAACGTACTTTGAATAATTCCACACACATCGTACTCCACCATTGTTCTTGCTTGGCGGATCGCATGAAAAATGGCATTCGCATTGGAAGAACCATGCGCTTTAATAACAGGTGCTTTCAAACCAAATAACCCCGCACCACCATACTCCGAGTAGTCTAACTTGTTTTTCAACCCACGAAGCTGATCTTTTACTAATAACGCAGAAATTTTTGTTTTGGTAGAAGTGTTAAAAGCTTCTTTCAGCAACGTAAAAATACCCGATGCCGTGCCTTCGATTGTTTTCAATACCATATTACCGGTAAACCCATCTGTAACGACAACATCCGCAACACCGGTTAATAAATCTCGAGACTCCACATTTCCAATAAAGTTAATCGGTGCATTTTTCAATAGATTGAATGCCGCTTTTGTTAGATCATTTCCTTTAATATCTTCCGTTCCGATATTTAAAAGCCCAACACGCGGATTCGCAATGCCGCGTACTTTTTCTGCATATACACTACCCATAACCGCAAACTGCTCTAAGTGCTCTGGTTTTGCATCTGAATTTGCTCCTAGATCCAGCATCACGAACCCTTTACCGTCTAGCGTCGGCAAAGTAGGTGCAAGAGCAGGACGGTCTACTTGATCAATGCGTCCAACAACAAACAAACCAGCAGCCATTAAAGCCCCAGTATTCCCAGCCGAAACACATGCATCTGATTCACCGTTTTTCACAGATTCAGCCATTTTTACTAAAGAAGAATTTTTCTTTCTTCGAATAGCACGTACTGGTTCATCCGTACCTTCAATCACTTCCGTTGTATGTATCACTTGTAATCGATCATGTGCTGTAAGGAGTGGAGCTAGCTTTTGTTCATCCCCGTACAACTGGATTTCAATATCATTAAAAGCTTGTAGCGCTTCATATACACCTTTTACAATTTCATGTGGGGCATTATCTCCACCCATTGCATCAATGGAAATTTTCATTTGTCATCACCTTTATTTAAGACTTTGTCACGCGGTACATACTAAATTGCCCGATAAAAACAGTATCATTATCTACTTTACTAGTCACTTCAATTAGCGTACTATTTTTTTCTGTATCATTAGATAAAACGACTGCTTTTGCAATTACTCTATCTCCCGCTTTGACAGGTTTCACAAACGTAATCGTAGATTTTCGAGTAAGTGCTAATTCATCATTTATCACTGCTACCGCTAAGGAGTTTGCTTGGGCAAACAAATGATGTCCCCTTGCAATGCCATTCCTTGCAAATACATGATCTTGTGTAATATCCAATATAGAGATGGCTTGTTTATCCAAATCGATATCGATAATTTCACCAATTATCTCATTTAGCGAAAGTGACTTCACTTCTTCTCCAAAGTTATGTGCCGCTACTGATTTTATTCGTTCGCGCAATTCCGGTATAGATAACTCCATTCGATCAAGACGAATCGTTTGAACGCTTACATTGAAAGTCGAAGCCAATTTTTCATCCGTGATAAATGGATTTTTCTCTAATGTCTCAAGAAGTAGTTGTTGTCTGTCTTTTTTTGTGTATTTCATCCAATCACCACCATTTTAGCACTTGGTACTAATATCAGTATATAAATATTAAAAAAAGAATGCAAGAATAGATTCACATCCTTCTTGCATTCTTCTTAATCTATGCGTTCTCCGTCCAGTGCTTTTGAATTGATAAGAGTCGTTCGTAGACCTTCCATCTCATCAGACTTCCAAAATTCCTCCGAGTTTAAAAGCCTTTCAGCATCTACCTTTGCTGTATTAAGTGCACGATAATCATGTACAAGGTCTGCCATTTTAAATTCGGGCAAGCCACTTTGTTTCCGACCGAAAAAGTCACCTGGACCTCTTAGCTCTAAATCTTTTTCTGCAAGCACAAATCCATCATTTGTTTCAGTCATCGACGTCATGCGCTCTTTACCTTCTTCTGATTTTGGATCAGCAAGTAAAATGCAGTAGGACTGGTGCTCTCCTCGTCCTACTCGGCCTCTTAACTGATGGAGTTGAGCAAGTCCAAAACGCTCCGCATCGAATATAATCATAAATGTGGCATTTGGTACATTCACTCCAACTTCCACCACTGTTGTAGAAACTAGCACTTTTACTTCCCCGTCCGAAAAACTTCTCATTACTTCTTCTTTCTCATTCGGGTGCAGGCGACCATGCATTAAGCCTACCGAATATTCTTTACCAAGTTCCGCAGCCATCATATTATACACATCTACTGCATTTTGAACATCTAACTTTTCCGATTCCTCAATGAGCGGACAAATAATATAAGCTTGTCTACCATTTGCCAATTCTGCTTTTAATCGAATAATGAGTTTGTGAAGCTGTTCCTGCTTCATCCAATATGTATCAATTTTCTTACGACCAGCTGGCATTTCATCAATAATCGAGACGTCCATCTCTCCAAAAGCGGTAATCGCCAAAGTTCGCGGTATCGGAGTTGCAGTCATAAACAATACATCCGGGTTTTCGCCTTTTTCTTTTAATACTCTTCGCTGCTCGACACCAAATCGATGTTGCTCATCCGTAATTACTAAGCCAAGTTGTTTAAATGTCACATCTGGCTGTATTAATGCATGCGTTCCGATTAATAAATCAATGTTCCCAGCTTGTAGGTTTTCTAATACTGTGCGACGTGCTTTTGCTTTTGTCGACCCTGTCAGTAAAGCAATTTTTATACCAATCGGCGCTAACCATTCGTCTAAAGAGCTGGCATGTTGTTCCGCTAAAATTTCCGTCGGTGCCATAAGTGCTCCTTGATACCCTGCTGTTATTGCCGCATACAAGCAAATGGCTGCTACAATTGTTTTACCAGAACCAACATCTCCTTGTAGTAAACGATTCATCCGATGCGGTTCTTTCAAATCACGACAGATCTCATTTACGACTCTTTTTTGTGCGTTCGTTAGTTCATACGGCAATGTTTCTATTAACTTTTTTAGTTTTTCATTATCAAACGCTATACTATTCCCAACATTTTGCTCTTTACGGACTTTTTTGATTGCTTGCATTTTCAACTGAAAAATAAGCAATTCTTCGTATACAAAGCGCCGCCGAGCGTTTTTGGAATGGTCTACATTTTGTGGAAAATGAATTCCTTCTAGCGCTTCTGCTATATTAGGTAGCCGATAAGACACTCTTATTGATTCCGGTAAGGGGTCTATTAAATTGCCATTCACTTCATCTAACGCTTGGCGCATAAATTTGCGAAACACCTTTTGGCTAATAGAACCTTTTAATGAATAGACTGGTTCAAAGTCTTGCTGATCCGTTTTAGGACCGGCTGAAAAAGTAGACACATTAATGACTTGCCTACCTCTATCCCATTTCCCAGTTACAGTAACGATTGATCCAGGGACTATTTTATTTTTTAAATATGCTTGGTTGAAAAATACAGCTTTAATCAGATGCTGACCTGCTAGTAAACGGACTTGCATTCGCGATTTTTTTTGTCCTAAAAAAAGTAAGGAAGGCTCACTTTCGACCCTTCCTTCTACAGTGACACGCTCATTATGTGGGGTTTCTGCTATATTTTTTAATCGAAAATCCTCGTGCCGATAAGGGAATGTCATGACTAAATCTTCTAATGTCACTATCCCAAGGTCTTGCAATGCGTTAGCGGTTCCACTTCCTACTCCTTTTAAGCTCGTCACTAACTCATCTTTTTTAGTTTCCACTACTAACAACTGCTCCACCGAATATTTTTGCTTCTAACCATTTTCCAGTAGGAGTTGCAGCAAGCCCACCTTGAGCTGTTTCTTTTAAAGCAGTTGGCATTGTTTGCCCAATTTTATACATTGCATCGATTACTTCATCACAAGGAATACGACTAGTGACACCAGCAAGTGCCATATCTGCAGCTACTAAAGAGTTTGAAGCACCCATTGCGTTTCGTTTTACACAAGGAACTTCCACTAACCCCGCTACAGGATCACATACTAAACCAAGCATATTTTTCAGCGTTATTGCAAATGCCGTAGAACTTTGTTCCGGAGTTCCACCGGCCATTTCTACAATTGCCGCTGCTGCCATTCCAGCTGCTGAGCCAACCTCTGCTTGACAACCACCAGCGGCACCAGAAATCGAAGCATTATTCGCAACTACAAAACCAAATGCACCTGCATTAAATAAATAGCGAATCATTTGTTCTCTCGTTGGATTTAATTTGTTTTTCACCGCAAACAGAGTACCTGGTACTACTCCCGCAGAACCTGCTGTTGGAGTAGCGCAAATAGTCCCCATTGCCGCATTAACTTCATTTGTAGCTACCGCTTTACTAACAGCATCTAGCATTAATTCACCAGATAACGTGTTCCCTTTTCTCATATACTCTTGAAGAAGTACCGCGTCTCCTCCAGTCAATCCGGAAGTAGAACGCACGCCATTTAGCCCCTTTTCAACTGCTTCTTCCATGACAGTCAAATTACGATCCATTTGGGCCATAATTTCTTCCCGCGAGCGACCGGTGATTAACATTTCTTGTTCAATCATGATTTCTGAAATTAACTTTTGCTCGCTATTCGCTCTATCTACTAACTCACGAACATTATGAAATAACACATCCATATTATATCCTCCTTAATCTGCTATTCTCGTTACTTGCGTAATATTCGGTAGTGTTCCAATTTCTGCAAGTATCTGCTCATCTACTGTTTGATCCACTTCTATAACCATTAACGCCATGTTTCCTTTTTCTTTTCGAGAAACTTCCATATGACCAATATTAATATCGTATTTTGCTAAGCAATTAGCCACATTGGCAATACATCCAGATCGGTCATCGTGCACAACTAAAATGGCTGCTAAATTTCCAGAAAGTCGAAGTGGAAATCCATTTAGTTCAGTTATTTCCGTTTTCCCGCCGCCGATAGAGATACCAACCATCGACATTTCTTGCTTATCATCTCCAATGACGATACGTGCGGTATTTGGATGTTCTGTATTTGCAGTTTCAGGTATAAATTCAAAGGTAAGCCCTGCTTTTTCCGCATCTTCAAAAGCCGTTTTAATGCGCTCATCAAATGTATCATAATCGAGCAATCCGCCAATTATTGCCACATCTGTACCATGTCCTTTATACGTTTCTGCAAATGATCCATATAAATGTATTTTTGCCCATGTAGGTTGTTTTCCAAATAAATCTCTTGCTACTCGACCAATTCGTGCTGCTCCTGCCGTATGGGAAGAAGACGGTCCTATCATAACGGGTCCAATTATGTCAAAAACGGATTTGAATTTCAATGCATAGACCTCCAGTTAACTATATATTTACTTTCTATTTTACACTTAATAGATAGATTAAACAAAAATATTATTGCTAGAAAATATTGTTAGAAATAAAAAACCACGGGAACTGTTCTTTCCCGTGGCATCGCATTATTCGACAGATAAAATGTATGGATAAAGAGGTTGTTTACCGTTGTATACTTCCACTTCGATATCTTCAAATTGTTCTTCAATGAATGCAGCAAAAACATTTGCTTCTTCTTCTGAAACATCTTCCCCATAAATAATCGTAACGATTTCTGCATCTTCATCAATCAATGCTTTAGCTAAGCTGGTTGCAGATTCTTCTCTAGAAGGATTAGATAAAATAATTTTTCCTTCTGCAAGTGCCATGAAGTCATCTTTTTTGATTTCCACACCGTCAATTGTTGTGTCACGAACCGCAAAAGTAACTTGACCTGTTTTGACATGCGCAAACGCGTTCGTCATATTTCTTTGATTTTCTTCGACAGTTGCTTGTGCATTAAATGCTAAGATAGCTGCCATTCCTTGTGGGATTGTTTTTGTCGGAACAACAGCAGCTTCGATTCCTAGCAATTCAGCTGCTTGTTCAGCAGCCATAACAATATTTTTGTTATTTGGTAATATTAATACGCGTTCTGCCCCAACAGCTTCAATTGCTTTCACAATATCTTCTGTTGAAGGGTTCATCGTTTGACCACCTTCGATGACAGCAGATGCACCTAAACTTTTAAGCAGTTCGGATACACCGCTTCCCATTGCAACTGTAACTACTGCGTATGGATGAACTTCTGCTTTTTTCGAAGGTATTTCTTTAGCGAAATCATCACCAACGATTTCTGAGTGTTGCTCGCGCATATTTTCAATTTTAATTTTGATCAAATCACCATATTGTTGACCATACGTTAATACGTCACCCGGTGTTTCCGAGTGAATATGAATTTTCGCTACTTCCTCATCCGAAATTACCAATAACGAATCACCGAAAGCACTTAAATCATTACGAAATGTTGTTTCATCGAATGCTTTTTTACCTTCTTCTAAACGAACCATAAATTCGGTACAGAAACCAAATTCGATGTCTGCTGTGTCCATAAATCCTTGCACGCTTTTATGATGTTCTGCACTTACTAAATCATCCATCGAAGAAGCAACCGTTTTTTCAGGAAGCGCTTCCCCTCTTAAGCTAGCCAAAAAGCCTTCATAGACGAAAACGAGCCCTTGCCCACCGCTATCCACTACTCCTACTTCTTTTAACACTGGTAATAAATCTGGTGTTCTGTTTAATGACTGTTTCGCCTCTTCTACGATTGCTGCCATTAACTCACGAATATCGTCCTCTGTTTCACTCACTACGACCGCTTTTTTCGCTGCGTCTTTCGCCACAGTTAGTATAGTACCTTCGACAGGTTTCATCACCGCTTTATATGCTGTTTCCACACCATAATTTAACGCTTGTGCAAATTGTTTGGCATTTAACGTTTCATATTGCTCTACTGATTTTCCAAAACCTCTAAACAATTGTGATAAAATAACACCTGAATTACCACGTGCACCCATGAGCAATCCTTTAGATAAGGATTGTGCTGTTTTCCCAATATGTTCTCCTGAATGTGCTGCAGTTTCTTTTGCACCCGAAGTCATGGAAAGATTCATATTTGTTCCAGTGTCTCCATCTGGAACTGGAAATACGTTTAGAGCGTCTACATAATCTGCG
The DNA here is from genome assembly GCF_044762745.1 of Psychrobacillus sp. NPDC096426. Classification (NCBI taxonomy): domain Bacteria; kingdom Bacillati; phylum Bacillota; class Bacilli; order Caryophanales; family Bacillaceae; genus Psychrobacillus; species Psychrobacillus sp. NPDC096426. The sequence continues at coordinate 214,858 of NZ_JBIWEX010000003.1, forward strand.
TTTTGAAAAAGATGATGAGCTCCCATCTTGACCATATCCGCAAATTGAATTCCATTAATTAATTTCATTATGTTCTCTCCCTTATTCACACGTTTGCCACGCGAACTCCTTGTACATACACGTTTACGGATTCCACGGACATTCCAAGAGATTTGTTCAGTGTGTATTTCACTTTCGATTGTATTTGATAAGCTATTTCCGAAATTTTCGTCCCGTAACTTACAATAATATACATATCAATATGTAAATGCTCTTTCTCTTGTCTGACTACTACACCTTTTGTGAAGTTTTCTTTTCTTAATATATCTGTTAGTCCGTCTCTTATTTGGTGCTTTGATGCCATACCAACAATACCATAGCACTCAATCGCAGCACCTCCAGCAATTTGAGCAACCGCATCTTGTGATATATCAATTTGTCCGAATTCGTTTTTCAATTCAATTGACATGTTGAAACCTCCCAAGTCTTTTTGACTACCCTTTATTGTACTACACCCATAGAAATTATAAAAGAAACGTTTCTTTTCGTCTACAAATTCACTGTTTTGGAATAATGCGTCGTAAAAAGCCCTATTGGATGACCGCATTGATTTCCACTGCAGGCGGACGCTTTCCGCGCAAAAAACATCTGCTATTCCCGCTGGATTAGCCGCCTTCCACTACAATCAATAGGAATTTCTTGCTAATTTAACGTCTGCAGATATCAGAGATTTAAATTTATTAGGTCCACTACGCGAATATTTATTAAACCTAAATAGAAATTTCTGTCTCAAAATCATTGAAGCATTACTAAGATTAAACTTGTTTCATTCAACTACTTTATTGAAATAACACCTCTTATTTTTCGTCGTCTCAATCCAAGTAAACTTGCTAATTTAAGAATTAGTTACTATCACCAGCAATTTGGTTGCTCTCATGCTGATTTAGTTTAAAACAGTGACGCTGATTAGCTAGCAAATTTGACGGATTGGAGCGGAAGGGCGGCGACTCCAGCGGGATGAGTGAGACAGATGAGCTATAACAACGTACGCGTAGCGTCGGTGATAGCTCATCGCTCACCCCCGGAAAGCGTCCGCCCTGGAGCAGAAATCCCAGCGGTAATTTCCTTGCGACGCATTATTTTCTATATTGAATACTTTTTGTCTGTAAAGGTTTTTTTCTTGATAAGGCTTGCGCATAGTAAAAGTCTGTGGTAAATTATTAAAGTATGTGAAATATCGAACTGAAAAATCTTTCAGCTTCTTTTAAGAGGAGGAAATATAATGCCAAAAGTATGTGCAATCACTGGGCGTAAAGCTCGTTCTGGTAATGCTCGTTCTCACGCTATGAACGCTAACAAACGTACGTGGGGAGCAAACCTTCAAAAGGTCCGCATTCTTGTAGACGGTAAACCTAAACGTGTATGGGTTTCTGCTAGAGCTTTAAAATCAGGAAAAGTTGAGCGTGTTTAATCACACTCATCATTAATGTCAGGCCGACAACTGTCGACCTGGCATTTTTTCATTTTATAGTCTCCAGTGCAAAAAAATGACCCCAAAACCTATGGAGTCATCAGGGTCTTTTATTTCTTTACTTCTTCTCTTCTAAACAGACGAATACAAACTTTCATTAAACTACTAACGGATTTAGGCAATCTAAATGTGTAGACCTTCACACAATTCCTCCCTTTTAGTCACTGCTTCTTATCATTAAACATATGCCCGCTATAAAAGAGATAGTACTTGTTCGTCCTTTTAGTTCATTACTCGTGAACTTTGCATTGCCCACCGTCATATTTTCTTCCGACACATTGTACAAAAATCCTGTTAATGAAATTTTCTCTACTTTTTCGCCAAAAGAAAAAAAAGAAATATATTTATAATAATCGTCACGCTCGATTTCATGACTTCCTGGTAACAAAAATTGGATGATGTTTTGATTATTTTGTATGGAGAAAAGTATATCAGGCTGATTCATTTGAAAACGGCATAAATCATGTAACACCGCTTCGTAATGATCTAATCGACCTCCAGTAACTCCGGTCAATATTATCTCGTCTGGTTTATATGTAATTGCCTTTTGAAGTGCTATATGGGTGTCCGTCTCGTCTTTTTCTACTTCTAGCACTGTAACATTACTTACGCGTTGTTTTACTAACTGAAATTCTTCTTTTGTCAGCGAGTCGAAATCACCGATAATTTCAGTAGGTGTTATTCCTTTTGCCAATAAATGAAGAGCGCCTCGATCAGCGCCGATAAAAACAGTCTCTTCTTCCAAAAGAGGAAGCTGTTCAAAATCAACAACTTCCTCTACTGGACCTCCAGAACAAACAATTACCCGTTTCATTTCGCAAATACACTCAAACCAGCTTCTTTAATCGCTTGTAAAGCTTTAGCCTTATCTGGGGCGTTATAAATAGCGGATCCTGCCACTAAAATAGTAGCTCCAGCTTCGACACAAGGCTTAATCGTTTCTTCATTTATTCCACCATCAATTTCAATCTCAATAGACAGATTTCTTTCTCGAATAATATCTGCTAATTGCTTCACTTTTGGAACGACTGAATGAATAAACTTTTGCCCACCGAACCCTGGATTTACCGTCATAAAGAGAACCATATCAATATCTTCTAGAACGTGTTGAATCGTTTCAATTGGTGTATGTGGGTTTAACACAACTCCGGGCTTTACACCAAAAGATCTGATTAATTGAATCGTTCGATGAAGATGAGGACAAGCCTCCACATGCACCGTAATATAGTCCGCACCAGCTTTTGCAAATGCTTCGATATATTGATCTGCATTTTCAATCATTAGATGGACATCAAGCGGTAAAGTGGTTAGTGGACGTAGTGCTTCCACTACAATTGGCCCCATCGTAATATTAGGTACGAAATGACCATCCATGACATCGATATGAATCAATTCCGCTCCTGCTTTTTCAACTTCTAATACTTCTTCTCCAAGTTTCGCAAAATTTGCTGCTAAAATGGATGGAGCTATTTTCACCATATTTAGTACCTCGGCTTTCTCTCTACTATTTCATCTAAAAACTGTAAATAATGCTTATAACGGTATTCTTTGATTTCTCCCGTTTCTACAGCATCTTTTACCGCACATTTTGGTTCTTTCACATGCATACATTCTCTAAACTTGCACCCATCTTGTTTTTCCACAAACTCTGGAAAACATTTGGATAGTTCTTCTTTTTCCATCAAGTCAAACTCAAAGGAGCTAAACCCTGGGGTGTCAGCAAGTAATCCATCGCAAACTTCGATAAGCTCTACATGCCTTGTCGTATGTTTTCCTCGTCCTAACGCATTGGAAATAACACCCGTTTTTAAATCTAGAGAAGGTAAAATAGTATTTAAAAGTGTAGATTTACCGACACCAGATTGCCCTGCTAGTACAGTCGTTTTATCTTTTAGTAGCGGTGCTATTTTCTCATCAAACGACGGATCATCTTTAAATGTCATCAATACTTGATAACCGATTTCTTCATATTCTTTAATATATGCATCCATCGTTTTCCCCATTTGCTCATCCATTAAATCACTTTTCGTTAAACAAATGATTGGATCGACACGGAATGATTCAAGCACTACTAAAAAGCGATCCAATAAGATTGTATTGAAATCTGGTTCTTTTATCGAAAACACTAAGATCGCTTGGTCAATGTTTGCGATTGGAGGGCGAACTAAATTATTTTTACGCTCATGAATAACGGTAATCGTACCATCATTTTCTCCCTCTACAGTATAATCTACGAAATCACCTACTAAAGGAGATTCTCCTCTGTTTCTGAAAACTCCTCTAGCACGGCATTGAATGATCTTTCCATCATCATATACATAATAAAATCCACTTAATGCTTTTCTAATTTGACCTTGTGGCATCCGAAACCTCCTTTAAATATCGTCATAAGCAATCGTTTCATCTGCAATTACATTTGAATTCACCACAATACGATAAACTGCCTTTTGTCCTTCACTAATTTCTAATTTAAGCTGTCTTTCTGTCGTTTCCGTTAAAAGAAACTCCTCTACAGGCTCTGCAAGCGACCTTGTTTTATCTTGTATATAAATACGCACAACTTGTGGCTGCACTTCTATTTCGCCGTCTTGCTGTTCATCTTCTACCCCGTCTCTATTTGAATTCGGTTGTATATATGGAATTGTAATTGTTTTGGTAAAGAATTTAGTTGGCTTTTCTTTTGGTCCGTCCGATATTACAACTTCGATTGTACTGCCTGGTGCTACTTTGGCATTCGGTTTTGGGTTTTGCCTAATCACATTCCCTTTTTGAACATTATCAGATTTTTCTTTACCAACTACTCTTATCTTAAATCCTGAAGACTTCTCCGTATCTTTTAAAGCTTTCTCATTGTAATTCGTTAGATCATTCACCGTTCTTAAGTCAGGACCTTTACTTACGACAAATCGTAATTCCGTTTCTTCTGGAATTACTTCAGTACCACCTACTGGAGTTTGTTCTAAAATCGTTCCAACAGGCTTAGAGTCGAATATTTCTTCTTCTTTAATATCAAGTAATTGATTTTGAAGCAACCTTTTCACTTGATCTATATCTTCTCCTACATAATTTCCAATAGCAGATGTTTCTTTTCCAGAAGAGACAAAGAGATGAATCTCAGTTTGTTTATCTCTCATTTTACCTGCTTCCGGTGTTGTCCGAATAACATGGTCTTCTTCCACGTCTTCGGAAAACTCTAATGTTTGCTCACCGATTGTAAATCCTTCCGCTTCTAGCTGTTCGATAGCTAACTCAACTTCTAAATTGGATACATCTGGTACTTCTATTTTTTTCGCTTTAAATAATCCAGGAAATACGATTATAACAAGTAGTGCAAGCACTATAACACTTGCTATTATAGCGCCAATTATCTTTCTTTTTTTTCGTTTATTTTTTGGCTTTTCCTGCTCCATTGCCGCCGGGTTTTGGATAGGAATTTTTTTCGTCTCCGAAACTTCTTCAAAAGAAACTGGTTCTTTAATAACTGGTAATACTTTTGTTGCATCATCATCCACCGCAATAACAAACTTCGCCTCTTCCGCTCTTTCCGGCGATAGAGCAGTTGCTAAATCTGCTTCCATTTCCTCTGCCGTACGATATCGGTTTTTTTGATCTTTCGCAGTTGCTTTCAATACGACATTTTCTAAGCTTTGCGGTATAGATGGGTTAATCGCTCGAATGGAGGGCGTTTCGGATTGTAAATGCTTTAGTGCAATCGAGACGGCAGACTCTCCGGAAAACGGTAGCTGACCAGTAAGTAGTTCAAACAAAACAATCCCTAAAGCATAAATATCGGACTGGTTTGTAGCTGTTCCCCCACGTGCTTGTTCTGGCGATAAATAATGGACTGTCCCTAACACAGAATTCGTTTGTGTATAAGAAGTTGCACTAAGAGCCATTGCTATTCCAAAGTCCGTTATTTTAATATTTTCTTCTTCATCCAACAAAATATTTTGAGGCTTAACATCCCGATGAATAATATGATTATTATGTGCATTTGCTATAGCGGAAGTAAGCTGTTTCATAATCGTTACTGATTTTTTAGGTGAAACGGGAGCATTCCGTTGTATGTATTGTTTTAATGTTTCCCCTTTCACATATTCCATGACAATATAGTGAATATCACCATCTTCCCCAACATCGTATATATTCACTATATTTGGGTGTGTAAGACTTGTCGCAGATAGTGCTTCTCGTTGAAATCTTCGGCGTAATTCTTCTTCATTCGAAAAATCATAGCGTAAAATTTTGATCGCCACATCACGGTCTAAAATCATATCATGTGCCAAATATACATTGGACATGCCGCCTCCACCAATCATTTCAAGCAATTTGTATCTGCCGCTAATTCGTTTGCCTATTAACATCCTTACACCTCCTCATCATTGTTTGATAGTAAGACTAATGAAATATTATCTTCCCCACCAGACTGATTTGCTTCCTCCACTAATTGACTTGCTTTTTCTTCAAGCGTTTTATCCGAATAGAGGAGGGATTGTATAAAGGCTTCGCTTAGTTTATTGCTTAATCCATCCGTACAAAACAGAAAGTAAGAGTTCGGCATAAATTCTACATCGTAAAAATCAGGTTGAATCGTTCGTTCGGTACCAATTGCTTTCATCAATACATTTTTTTTCGGATGCGTTTTCGCTTGTTCTTCACTTATTTCGCCTGAATCGATTAATACATTTACGTAAGAATGGTCTCTTGTTATTTGCACCACTTTTTCTTTCGTAATTTGATAAACACGACTATCACCGACATGAGCGATGATTCCTTTATGGTAGTCAAATAGTCCAGCGATTAATGTCGTCCCCATTCCTTCACAGCCGGCAGTTATGGACGAATGCCTAGCTATGGATTGGTTAATCGATTGGAATGTGTAAGTGAGCCAATCTTTTGCTTTAATAACAGCGGGATTATACGTCGTAAAATACTTTTTGAACTCAGATATAGCTAATTCACTTGCCACATCCCCAGCATTATGACCACCCATACCGTCTGCAACAACCGCAAGTATTCGATGATCATCGCGGACGAACACATCCACCCGGTCCTCATTTACTGTCCTTTTTAAGCCAACATCAGTTTCGACAACGAACTTCATTTCTTCCTTCACCTCTTTTAAAATGAAAAGAAAATACAATTTTTCCTTTTAGAAGCTTACCTCTTCTTGAAAATTGCAACAAAGAATCCATCACTTCTTAAATCCTGCGGGAAAAGTTGGAGCATTCCTTCCTGTTCTTGTTCTTTTATATTCGTAATAACGCTTGGGAAACGCTGTAGTTCCATATCAGGATGCGCCTCTAAAAACAATTTGGCTGTTCCCTCATTTTCATCTCGGTCTACCGTACATGTGCTATACACTAAAAGTCCATCTTTTTTTAATAGCTTATACGCCTCGTCTAGTAGATTCAATTGGATTGGCTTTAGCGATGCGAAATCTTTTTCGTTTTTCGTGTATTTTATATCCGGCTTACGCTTCATTACCCCTAGGCCACTACATGGTGCATCGACTAATATACGATCAAATGATTCGGCTTCGTACGCTTCCGAGGATTTACGACCATCCATTTGTACTGTTTCGATAAAATCGAAACCGAGTCTTTCAGCATTTTCTTTTACTAGCTTTAATTTATGTTCATGAATATCCATCGCTACTAGTTTTCCAGTGTTACGCATTTTCTCAGCAATATGCGTTGTTTTTCCACCTGGAGCCGAGCACATATCTAGCACTGTCATACCAGGTTCTGCTTGAAGTGCGTAGGCAGGAATCATGGAGCTTTCATCTTGAATCGTGACGAAACCTTTTTGAAAAGCGGTCGTTTTCGCAGCTTGCCCATTAAACAAATAAATACATTCGGGAATTACTTCACTTTGTGCAACGACATACCCTTCTTGTGTCAATAAATGCAGCACTTGTTCCACCGTTCGTTTAAATAAATTCACACGAAGTGTCGTCACAGGTTGCTCATTATTTTCCTTTAACATTTTCGCAGTTGTTTCAAAACCATATTCCGAAACGAATCGTTTCACCATCCAAAGTGGATGACTCGTTTCAATCGAAAGTCGCTCCAATTCATCTTTTATCTCTTCCGTCGAACGGACACCTTCTCTTAAAATGGAACGGAGAATACCATTTACCGCTCCTGAAATTCCTTTATGCCCTCTTCTTTTCGCAATATTGACCGCTTCATTTACCGCTGCATGATCCGGGATACGAGATAAGTAATGAATTTGGTATAAAGAAAGACGAAGTAATTGTTTGACCCAATCATCTAATTTCCCTTTAATGAATGGTTCTAAATAATAGTCCAATGTCATTTTATATTGCAGTGTTCCATACGTTAACTCGGTTAATAACGCACGATCTTTATCATCAATTTTATATTTTTCAATTGTTTGATGTAATAATAAGTTGCTATACGCTTGTTGCTTTTCTACGGCCATTAGTATATTGAGTGCTGCGTCCCTAACATTGCCTGTCCAAATTTTTTCTTGTTTTTTTGTCATTCAAATGTATCCCCTATTCGCAATTTCGAACCAACGCCACGCAAATAATCTTCTGCGGACATTTTCTTTTTTCCAGCTGGCTGTAATTCATTTATTCGAATTGCTTCTTCCAAACCTGTTTGCACGACAAAATAATCCGATTCAATTTTCACAACAGTTCCTGGTAATTCTTTTGACTTTACTTGTATTGTATCTGCTTTCCACACTTTTACAGTTTGCCCTGCGAGCGAAGTATACGCTACTGGCCATGGATGTAAACCGCGGATTTGGTTGTGTATATCTAACGCCGATTTGTTCCAATCGATTCGTTCTTGCTCGCGTGAAATATTTCTGGCAAACGTTACTTGTGACTCATCTTGCTTTACTCGATTATTTGTTTTCGAAATGATCGACGGTAATGTTTCTTTCAATAAATTAGAACCGACTTCACTTAACTTATCAAAAAGCAATCCTGTATCATCTGTATGTGCAATCGGGATTTCGCTTTGCGAAATAATATCCCCAGCATCTAGCTTTTCTTCCATATACATAATCGTTACGCCCGTTTTGTCTTGCCCATCTATAATTGCTTGATGAATCGGTGCTCCCCCGCGGTAAGCAGGTAATAGTGATGCGTGCACATTAATGCAACCGAGTGACGGCGCATCAAGAAGTTCTTTCGGTAATAGTTGTCCGAATGCAGCCGTCACGATTAAATCTGGAGCTAGCGCAATAATTTCTTTTAGTTCTGGTGATCCTTTTAGCTTTGTAGGCTGGATGACTGGTAGCCCCAGTCTAACCGCTTCTTCTTTAACTGGGGGAGCAGTTAACACCTTTTTTCTTCCTACTGGGCGATCTGGTTGCGTTACAACTGCTAGTACGTTATAGCCTTCTTCGACAAGCATTCGTAATATTGGTGCTGAAAATGCAGGTGTCCCCATGAAAACGATATTGGTCATGCTTCTTCCTCCTCATTTTCCAGTTCCTCTAAATCTACATAACGAATCACTTTAGTTGTAAATAAAACGCCGTGTAAGTGATCGATTTCATGTAAAATAGCTCTTGCTTCATAGTCCTCTGCTTCTAGTTCATACAAAGCACCATCGCGATCTTGTGCTTCTACTTTTACATAAAATGGGCGTTCTACTTCCCCATAAATATCAGGAAAACTTAAACAACCTTCCACTTCGATTTCGGATCCGCCGATTTCCACGACTTCTGGATTAATCAGTTCGATAACTTCTTGCCCTTCCCCAAGGTCGACAATTGCCACTTGAATCGTTTCTCCAATTTGTGGTGCTGCGATTCCAATTCCATCAGAAGCAATCATTGTGTCATACATATCATCAAGTAGTGTCGCTAACTTTTCGTCAAAAACTTTTACTTCTCGACATTTCGTCGTCAGAAGTTCGTTCGGGTGTGTAATAATTGGTCTAATTGCCATGTCATTTCCTCATTTCAAACAGCTCATAAAATAGTTGAAGGGTCTAAATCAATCGTTAATATAACGCCTTTTTTTATCCATTCTGTACGGTATATTTTTATTAATTGCTGTAATTTTTCGATTAATAATGGTTCTTTTTTGTATTTTATCAAACATTGGTAACGATATCTATTTTGTATTTTACTAATAGCACTTGCAGTAGGACCAACAACCATTGTCGTGGACGATAAATTTGCTCTTAACCAATCTGTCGCAAGCTTTGCATATTCAGAAGCGAGCATGACATTTTCATGTGTTACTTGCACTAATGTTAAAAAGTAGAAAGGTGGATAGCCATACTGTTTTCGTGTGAGCATTTCTGTATGATAAAAAGGTTCATATAATTGGGATTTGGATAGTTCAATCGCATAATGCTCTGGTGTATACGTTTGAATATATACTTGTCCTTCTTTATCATGTCTACCAGCTCTACCGCTTACTTGGGTCATCAATTGAAAGGTTTTTTCCGCTGCTCTGAAATCTGCTAAATGTAGCGTTGTATCGGCATTTAATACACCTACTAGTGTAATATTTGGAAAGTCTAATCCTTTCGCAATCATTTGCGTACCGAGTAATATATCAGCTTCACCATCACCAAACTGCTTCAAAATTCGCTCATGCGATCCCTTAGTTCTGGTCGTGTCCACATCCATTCGAAGCACTCTCGCATACGGAAACAACTTTGCAATTTCTTCTTCGACTTTTTGTGTACCAGTGCCGAAAAAGCGGATATGTTCACTACTACATTCAGGACACGTTGTTGGCACAGGTTCTTCATGACCACAGTAATGACATTTTAGTTGTTCCCCCGCGCGGTGATACGTAAGGGAAATATCACATTGTTTACACTCTACTACCGTTCCACAGTCTCGACATAAGACGAAGGAAGAAAACCCTCGTTTATTTAAAAACAACACGATTTGTTCCTTTTTATCTAACTTCTCTCTTACCGCATCAGCAAGGTCAACACTAAACATCGAACGGTTCCCATTTTTCAACTCCGCCCGCATATCTACAACATTCACAGTTGGTAGCGCTTGTTCTTTCGCACGCATTTGTAATGTCAATAAAGAATAAACCCCTTTAGATGCACGAGCATAAGATTCAAGTGATGGTGTAGCACTTCCTAAAATAACCGGGCACTGATGAAATTCACTACGCCAAATTGCAACATCCCTTGCATGATATCTAGGATTGTCCTCTTGTTTATAAGTTGACTCATGTTCTTCATCTAAAATGATGATCCCTAGATCTTTGAACGGTGCAAATATGGCAGATCTAGCTCCAACCACGACTTTTACTTCACCGCGCCATATCTTTCGCCATTCATCGTATTTTTCACCGATGGATAAACCGCTATGCATAACCGCTACTTGGTCACCAAAACGCAACTTAAAACGATGTGTCATTTGGGGTGTTAACGAAATTTCGGGTACAAGCATGATTGCTTGCTTTCCTTTTAAGATAGAATTTTCGATGGCGTTTAAATAGATTTCTGTTTTTCCACTACCTGTAATCCCATGTAGTAGAAATGTCGTATTTTCGGCATGTTCCTGTGCATGATTTATCTTCGTTAGTGCATTTGTTTGTTCTTCTGTAAGCTGGAATCGTTTATCTTTGTCATGATATTCCAAAGAAGAAATCTCCCGATAAACTTCTTCTTTTTCTTTTTCTAAAACACCTTTTTCGATTAATGCTTTTACTGTACTATTACTTGCGTTAGCTAGTTCTATCAATTGTTGCATCGTAAAAGCAGTTTGTTGTTGCTGTAATAGCCATTCGATTAACTCTTTTTGCTTCACTGCTTGTTTCGTTAAACTGTTTAACTGTTCGACAATGAATTCTCTATCTGGTGTTACTTTGTATTTCACAATAGTTTTTGCTTTAGCATGCTGTTTAATAACCGTTTCTAATTGAAGCGCCCCACCTGTTAAGTGCTTCTTCATTGAACGCAAGTAACCAGCCTTTTCAATAACTTCGTAAGAAACGATCTCTTTTTTCCCGAACAAAGCTAAAAAATCTTCATCCAGTGCAGATGGATCGATTAACTTGATATTTTTCTTATAAGAAGCACGCAAAGCCGCTGGAAGCATTACTTGCAGTGCATCTATTTCATAGCAAAGTGTTTTATTGGTCAGCCATTTGGATAACTTCAATAGCTCTTCTGTTACAATAGGTTCCACGTCCAAAATGGAGTGCACTTCTTTTAGCTTTGACTTATCTAAATCCGTTTCTTCTTTTATATTCGTTATAAAGCCTTGCACTTTACGAGGTCCAAAAGGAACATGCACGCGACTTCCCCGTTCCACAAGAGTCTCCAATGCTTCGGGTACGATATAATCAAAAGGACGATCAATTGGATAGGCAGAAACATCGACAATTACTTCTACAATCATTTTGACTCAGCTGTTTCTAATGTCATAATCGTTTGTAGCAATTGGAGCGCAAGGTCCTTTTTAGGTAAGTGGTCAAAATGTATTTCCACATCATTTTTCCCAACTAATGTAACGGAATTTGTATCCGTACCAAACCCTGAACCTGCTTCTGTTACGTCATTTGCGATAATATAATCCGCATTTTTCTTTGCTAGTTTTCCTTTTGCATAATGCTTGACATCATTCGTTTCTGCAGCAAACCCTATTAATAATTGAGTCGTTTTCCTTTGACCAAGCGCTGCTAAAATATCCGTTGTTCGCTCCAGTACGATCGTCGCATCTCCTGGTTGCTTTTTCATCTTCCTATCATGTACTTCTTTCGGTTTATAGTCTGCTACTGCAGCTGTTTTAATGACGATAGAGGCTGTCTCAAACTGCTCCAAAACGGCCTCATACATTTCTTTCGCACTTTCCACTGAAATAACTTTCACATCAGAAGGTGGATTTATACTGACAGGTCCCGAAATAAGAATCGTTTCCGCACCTAAATCAGCCGCTGCTTCCGCCATTGCATAGCCCATTTTCCCGCTTGAAAAGTTCGTTAAAAAGCGAACAGGGTCAATTCTTTCTCTCGTAGGACCAGCAGTTACAACAACCTTCTGCCCTTTAAGAGGTAAGTCCTTTGGTGAAAAGTAGTCTTCCACAAGTCGTACAATTTTTTCTGGTTCCTCCAGGCGGCCTTTTCCAACATAGCCACATGCTAAAAAACCTTCAGAAGGTTCTACGAATGAATATCCGTCTTTTGAAAGTTGATCTATATTTCGTATAACTGCTGCATTTTCATACATATGTACATTCATTGCTGGTGCAATCCAAACCTTTGCTGTCGTCGCAAGTAAAGTAGTTGTCACCATATCATCCGCGATACCATTTGCAAGCTTGCCGATAACATTCGCTGTTGCAGGAGCCACAATGACTAAATCTGCCCAATCTGCTAAATTGATATGTGCGATTACGCTCGAATCTTTTTCATCGAATGTATCGAAATATACATCATTTCTAGACATAGCTTGAAAAGTTAGTGGTTGTACGAATTCCATCGCAGATTTCGTCATGATCACTTTTACATTGGCACCAGCTTGCGTAAGCTTACTAACAAGTGCAACCGCTTTATAAACGGCAATCCCACCAGTTACACAAACGACTATTTTTTTAGAAGTTAACATCTTAATTTCTCCCCTCTAAATAACAACCTCCCAAAGAACCGTTCATTCTTTGGGAGGTGTTTCATGCATCCTATTACACTTCGTCTTCGTAAACTATGTTTTCGTTAGATGACTCAATCGCCAGTTCTCCGGCTGCAACTTCTTCTAACGCTTTCCCAACCTGTTTAGCAGATACGTATGAAGTTAAACGTTCGCCGCCTTCTTCTTGTAACTGTCGTGCTCTTTTAGAAGCCACACTTACTAAAGAGTATTTGGAATCGATTTTATTTTTTAATGAATCTACTGATGGATATAACATTTATATTTCCCCTTCCAACATTGCTAAATATCTTTTTTCAACACGTTCACGTCTACAATGCTCTGCAGCAACGATGGCATTTATTTTCGCACAAGCTTTTGCTACTTCATCATTTTCCACTACATAATCATACAGATGCATCATTTCCAGTTCTAGTCTTGCAGCTTGGATTCTAGAATTGATCACATCTTCGGTTTCCGTCCCTCTACCTATTAGTCGTTGTTCTAACTCAGACAAACTAGGCGGTGCAAGGAATATAAAAAGCGCATCTGGTGCTTTTTCTCGTACAAGTGCTGCTCCTTGTACTTCGATTTCTAAAAATACATCGCGCCCAGAATCGAGTGTTTCGTTTACATAGTCAATGGGAGTTCCGTAATAATTGCCGACATAAGAGGCATATTCTAATAACTTCCCTTGTCCGATTAACTGTTCAAATTCTTCTTTCTGTTTAAAGAAATAATCTACTCCATCTACTTCGCCTTCTCTTGGAAGTCTCGTAGTCATAGAAATGGAATACTCATAATTTGTTCCAGGCTCGGAAAACAATTCTTTTCTCACTGTCCCTTTACCAACTCCAGATGGACCTGATAAAACGATTAATATACCTTTTTCTCTTCGCATAACGTCTCCTTCAAATATATGCTTACTCCGTTTCGTTGTTTCATTATATACTTTACTGATTATAACACAAGTTTCCTTTAAAATGATATCATATTAGAAAAGCGTTTATTGCCTAAAGTGTGGCAATTGGCTAGTAAGACAATATTGTTTTGAAAGAGGATACTATTATGGCTTTTGACGGTTTATTTACTATAGCAATGACAACAGAACTGCAACAATTAGTTTCAGGACGTATTTCTAAAATACATCAACCAAATGCGCAAGAAATTTTAATGCACATCCGAGCACAAGGGCAAAACTATAAATTACTATTTTCTGTACACCCTTCTTATTCTCGTGTACAAATTACAAATGAAACAATCGATAACCCGGCACAGCCTCCGCTATTTTGCATGGTGCTACGCAAACATTTAGAAGGTGGCATAATTCATTCTATTCGACAACATGAAACAGACCGAATTATCATTTTCCAAATTCAAAGTAAAAATGAAATCGGAGACGACATAACACGAGAAATCCATATGGAAATAATGGGTCGTCATAGTAACTTACTATTAGTCGATCCTACGCGCAATCTAATTTTAGAAAGTATTAAGCATTTATCTCCTTCCATGAATAGCTACCGGACGATCTTACCTGGGCAACCTTACATTGCACCACCTGCCCAAAATAAGCTCCATCCTTTAGAATATTCAGAGGGACTACTAAACGTGATTCAATCGGCAAATGAATCAAAAGAAATCGTCGAACAAATTTCTGGCTTCTCGCCTTTACACGCAAAGGAATTACTACATCGATTCCAAAACGGAGCGAATCGTGTCGAAATTTATAAGACGTACATGGAAGAATTTAAACAAGGTGGAGCTTCGATACAAATTGTCGAATCAAGCGGAAAAACGTATTATTCACCGAATAAACTAACGCATTTAACTGGCGACAAATTTAGCGAAGAAACGCTAGGAAATTTACTAGACCGAGTGTATTTTGCCAAAGCGGAACGAGATCGTGTAAAACAGCAAGCAGGAGACCTAGAAAGATGGCTTCAAAACGAATTAAACAAATTGAAGCTAAAAATGAAAAAACTCCAAAAAGATTTCGAACAAGCCGAAAAACTAGATACATTCCAATTATACGGAGAGCTATTAATGGCAAATTCCTATGCAATAGAAAAAGGACTAAAAGAAGTCGAGCTTGTCAACTACTACGATGAGGATGGTAAAACGGTCATCATCCCATTAGATAACCGAAAAACAGCAACCCAAAATGCACAAAGTTATTACAATCGCTACACAAAAGCAAAAACGGCATTACTTAAAATTGAACAGCAATTTGAAATCACAAAAGACGATATTGCGTATTTCGAATTACTACTACAACAAGTGATGCAAGCATCTCCAACAGACATTGAAGAAATTCGAGAAGAACTAATGGAGCAAGGCTTACTTAAAGCAAGAGCATCCAAAAAGAAGAAAAAACCGTTGAAACCAACACCAGAAAAATTCATCGCATCCGACGGCACGGAGATTTCAGTTGGTAAAAACAATAAACAAAATGATTTCGTGACATTCAAGCTAGCCAAAAAATCAGACACATGGCTCCATACTAAGGATATCCCAGGATCCCATGTCGTTATACATTCCGATAATCCTTCGGAAGTAGCATTGCTAGAAGCAGCGAATCTTGCCGCTTATTTTAGTAAAGCTCGGGAGTCTGCTTCGGTGCCGGTCGATTATACGGTGATTAAGCAGGTGAAGAAGCCTAGTGGGGCTAAACCTGGGTTTGTTATTTATTTTGAGCAGACTACGCTGTTTGTTACGCCGGATGAGGAGAAGATTCGGTTGATGAAGAAATGAGAAAAGGTTATCAGAGCGGGTTTGTTAGTCGCTTTGGTAACCTTTTATTTTTTAAAGCTATGGATGATTAATAAACTTAGATACATAAAAATTACTCTTCTATTTGTCAAAACTTGAAATTTGAGCATTAAGGTATGATGTCTCTTTACTTATGGTACGGTTCGCTTCTTATCACATCGTAAATAGCGAAAAAGCCAAGATTCTAGTGATTAAAGTATTATTGATACTAAAGTAGTAAATCCAACTACAGAGAACGGAATAATAAATAAACATTGCTTTTTTCTTTTAGGAACAAGCAGTAAAATGATAATTATCATTAAAGCATATACTATTTCAGTGCCAAGCATATAAAAATAGTTTCCGTCACTTACAAGAACATTTTCGTACTGCCTGGACTTTTCATAATATTCTACCGTAGAAAGATAGATTTTATATCCTTCAAATGCAATTACGGCAATTGGTAATGCTGTAATGATACTGGAGATTAAATGATTTGCATGAGAAAACCACATTATACAGGCTGGAATCGTTGATAGTAATGCAAGGATGCACCAAAAAATAATATATTTTAATGGAAAAAGTTCAAGAAATAATAATGTATATGTGTAGTAAGAAAATAGCAATGAAATAAGGAATATAAAGACACATGTTGCGGCTATTTTAGGCGTGTAAGAATATACGGCTATCAAAGTAGAAATAAATATCCATATACCCCAATTACTTCCGATGTAGCCCAAAATTGAAATTTCATTAGGAATTATAGGTGAATCGAGTATTTTAGCAACGAAACCCAATGTAAATCCAAAAATAGATGATAATAAAACAGAATATGCAATTTTCTTTTTGCCTACTCTAATATTAGTTCGTATTCTATTAGATTTTAAAAATACACTCATAATCATAATTAACCTCAATTATTTTTTATTTTTGCTTTTTAAATTTTCTACTATCAATACACTATAAAGTTCGACAAAAATAAAGGTTTTCCTTATTGCACTATCCTGACCTTTACTACAATAACTTCAATAACAGAGGCATTAAGGCATTAATCCTTTTTAGATCAACGCACCCGTTACTTTATGTGTAATTCTTTACAAACCTTCCATTTAATAAATGTTACAGTTCACTTGTTCCACCTGTCCGCATATTTGAGATTCTTGACCATAGTAATACTGCAACTGCAATAAATAAAAGACCGCTTATTGAAGTAATCCAGAAAAAAATACTACCACCAATAGTTGATGAATTAAAAATCAAACCACTAAATAATATCATTATTAAACCTATTAATGCCCAAAAACCTATTACCCATTTCGACTTACTTTTAATTAGATAATAGCCAGTTACACTAAGAATATAAAGAATACTTACTATCATAAAAGTGGGAAACAAAGGTTGAAATTTAACTGCATAAACAAAATAATAGAGTTGGCTAATATCATATCCATTCGTAATCTCTTTATTAAACAAATTCGTAAATGGTGCTGAATACTTCCATTCTAATGAATTTTCTATAATTGCACTTCCTTCATACCATGCAATAAAAGTTGATACCACTAATGTAAAGATTCCAACAATAATTTGCAGCACATACTTAAACAACTTCACTCCCCCTAATTAATACTATTTAAAATCAAGACGTTTTAAATATTTATTCGTTTCAGCATCCACGGAGTAATTTGTAAAGAATGAATCCTTGTTCTACTAATCTGCCCCGTTAGCCATCCATGCTGCACCACAGAGAATGAAAATGGGTAGGAAGTGTCAATACTGATACTGACCTTAATCCAGTCAACCGTAATCCATAGAC